>JANOLC010000119.1:0-12695 GCA_031419575.1 Burkholderiales bacterium
CAATGCTGGCAAGGGCCTGCCGAACCAGCGTTGTCTTGCCGACCTGGCGCGGGCCAGCGACTACTTGTAGAAAGCGGCGAGGCTCCTGCAAGCGGGCGGTGAACGCCGCCAAAATGTCTCGTCGAATCTCTGTTGACATAAATTACTCAATGGATTGACTAATTTTACTCAATCCATTGAGTAATTTAGAAAGGCAAGAGTTTCGAGTCGTCCACAGTGCTGTGTGGAGTGGCGCTCTGCCCAGGCGGCAGCTTACAAAATCCGGTTGAACCACAGCAGTGACAGCGCCGCCGAGGCAATGGCCAGAACCGCCGCTGCCAGCGCCAGCAGGCCGGAAATTTCGGTTTCTTTTTTCTCTACGGTCAGGCGCGAACTCAGGGTCTCATAAACCTTCTTCAGGTCTGCCGCAGTTCCAGCGTAAAAGTAATCGGCCTGGGTCTTATTAGCAATGGCTTTGAGGGTTTCTTCGTCCAGTTTGACGCGCATGGACCAGCCCTCAAACCCGATGGTTTCGCCCGTGGTGGTGCCGACGCCCACGGTGTAGACGCGCACACCGCGTTCAGACGCCATCTTGGCCGCTTCCAGAGAATCCACACCGGTGGTGCGCTGACCGTCTGTTAGCAAAATGATAGCAGCCGAGGTATAAGAACCGGGGACTACAGGCACAAAAGGCTTCTTTTCTTCGGTTTTGGGCTTGTCGATGGACACGCCACGCTGGCGCTCCCGGCCATAGGCCATGGCGCTCAGGTCGATGCCCGCATCGGGGAACAGCGTGGCCAGTGAGAGGACGATGCCGTTGCCAATCGCGGTGCCGCGCTGCAATTGAAAGCGGTCGATGGCTGAGACCAGGTCTTCACGGTTCAAGGTGGGGATTTGGGCGACTTGGGCCGACCCGGCAAAGGCCACGATACCGACCTTCACATCACGCGGCAGATCGGTCAAAAAGGCCTTGGCAGCATTTTGAGCGGCCACGATGCGGCTCGGTGCCACGTCGGTGGCGCGCATGCTGCCTGAGACATCCATCGCGAGCATGATGGTTTCCTGCTGCATGGGCAGCGTCACCACCGCAAAAGGCCGTGATGCCGCCAGCAGCATCATCGCAATCGCCGCCAGGAAAAGTACGGGAGGAATGTGGCGGCGCATGCCCGGGCCTGCACCCATGGCTTCGCGCACGATAGACAGGCTGGCATAACGCAGCGCCAGCTTTTTCTTGCGGCCCAGCAGCCACATATAGACGGCCACCAGCACGGGCACCAGCAGCATCAGCCACAGCAGGTGGGGCCACAGAAAGGTCATGGGAGGTGTTTTGGGCCACAGTGCGCTAAACAGTGCGGTAAGCCATTCGGGGACGTTCATCGCTCAATCTCCTGTGGGGTGTTCAGGCCACCAGCTTGAGGTGGGCAGGAAGTTTGCCGCTGGTCGCCACCCGGCTGCGCCGTTTACGCATGTCGGTGAATCGCAAGACTGATTGCACCAGGTCATCGTCGGTGGACAGCTCCAGCGTATCGACCCCGGCGCGCGCTAGGCTCTGGCGCAGCTCGGCTTCGCGTTGTACGGCGATCTGATTGAAGCGCTGGCGAAATTTCGGGCTGGAGGTGTCGACCAGCAGCTGCTCGCCGCTCTCGGCATCCCGCAGGGTGATCAGACCCAGATCGGGCAGGTTCCGCTCCAGCGGGTCGGTCAGGCGCACCGCAACCACCTCGTGTTTCTGGGCCAGCAGGCCCAGCGGCTTCTCCCAGCCGGGTTCGCTGATGAAGTCGGACACCACAAACACAGTGGAACGGCGGCGCACCAGGTTGGCGGCTGATTTCAGTAAGTCGTCAAGCCGTGTGGTGCCGGATTCGGCATGCTGGGGCCGTTGCTGCATGGCATTGATAAGTTGCAACACATGCCGCCTGCCACTGCCCGCGGGGATGACCTTGTCCACGCCCGCGCCGTAGAGCAGCGCGCCCACGCGGTTGCCATGGCGCGTCAGCAGGCGCGCCAGCACGGTCACGAATTCGGCTGACACGCTGTTTTTGCGTTGCTCGCCCGAACCAAAATCAACCGAGGGGCTTAAGTCCAGCAAAAACCAGGCGGTCATCTCTCGGTCTTCGGTGAACACCCGAACGTGCGGAATTTGCAGGCGGGCTGTCACGTTCCAGTCGATGTGGCGCACGTCGTCGTGGTGCTGGTATTCACGCAGGTCGGCCAGGTCAATGCCCGCGCCACGCAATAGCGTGCGGTAGTCGCCCTGCAACAAGCCGTCCAGGCGCTTGATGACAGTCCATTCGAGACGACGCAGGATGTGTTCGGCCCCTTCTGCGGGTGTGGACGTGATCGCCCCGGCGGGAGGTAGGTGACCTGCCTCAGTTTTGCGTTTGAACAGGCCGAACATGGGCGTGCGCTTTAGAGGTTCAGGCTGCGAGCTTTTCGTGGGCTAACGGCTTGGCAGGCGCTAGCACCTTGGCCATAATTTTGGCGGTGATGGCGTCAGCCGTCAGCCCTTCAGACAGTGCCTCATAAGACAGCACCAGCCGATGGCGCAACACGTCGGGCACCAGATCCGTCATGTCTTCGGGCAGGGCATAGGTGCGGCCCCGCAACATAGCCAGGGCACGTGCGCCTTCAGTGAGGTTGATGGTGGCGCGCGGGCTGGCACCGAAGGTAATGAAACGGGCCAAATCCTTCAGGCCATGTTTATCAGGCGTGCGCGTGGCCGACACCAAGCGCACGGCGTACTGGATCAGGCTGGGGTCGATGTACACCCGGCGGCATTCACTTTGCAAGGCAGCCAGTTGCTCCGTGGTGGCTACCGCAGACACGGCGACGGCCGGGCCGGTGACCCGCTGCACGATGACGAACTCTTCTTCGTCGGTCGGGTAGTCCACCAGTACTTTCATCATGAAGCGGTCTACCTGCGCTTCGGGCAGCGGGTAGGTGCCTTCAGTTTCAATCGGGTTTTGCGTGGCCATCACCAGAAAGGGCTCCGGTACTTTGTGGGTGACACCGGCAATGGTGACCTGACGCTCCTGCATCACTTCCAGCAGGGCGCTTTGCACCTTGGCAGGTGCGCGGTTGATCTCGTCAGCCAGCAGCAGGTTGGTGAACACCGGCCCGAGCGAGGTCGTGAATTCACCGGTTTTCTGGTTGTAGATCCGTGTGCCCACCAGGTCGGCGGGCACCAGATCAGGCGTGAACTGGATGCGTTTGAAGTCACCCCGCACGGTGTTAGCCAGCGTTTTGACGGTGAGTGTTTTGGCCAGCCCCGGCACCCCTTCCACCAACAAGTGGCCTTGGGCCAGCATGGCGACCATCACGCGTTCCAGAAAACGGTCTTGGCCTACCACCACGCGTTTGACCTCGTACAGAATTTGCTCCATGAGTTGGGCGGTTTCAGTGCTTTGGGGTGTGGTCTCTGACATGGTTGGTTTCCTTGAACACGAAAGACTAAAAGGGGATGCACTAAAACGGTGGCATACCAGCCGCCATGGCTGCGTTTTCTATCGGTACGGCAAAGCCAATACCGATAAACGTACGCTGCTCTGACGGGTTCAGGATGGCTGTGACGATGCCCACCACCTGGCCGTCCATGGTGACCAGCGGACCACCTGAATTGCCCGGGTTGGCCGCTGCATCAAATTGAATCAAATTGGTGAGTTCCTGCTTGCCCTCAGGCGAACGAAATGCCCGCTTCAGCCCCGACACCACGCCTGCCGATGCCGATGGCCCAATCCCAAATGGAAAGCCCACAGCCAGCACGTGGTCACCCGGGCGCAGGTCGGCGGTGGAGCGCATGGTGGCGGCAATCATGTCGTCGGGGATTTTGTGGGCCTGCAAAACGGCCAGGTCGTTTTCAGGCTGCGCGCCGGTTACCGACGCAGTGCTTTCCATGCCATCAGAAAACGTGACTTTGATGCTGTCAGCGCCCTGCACCACGTGCAGGTTGGTCAGGATGATGCCCTTGTCGACAATGACCACGCCGGTGCCCACGCCATGCTGCTCATCTTCTTTGCCGTCCTTGGATTTCACGTAGCTCACCACGCGAACCACCGATGGCAGTATGGCTTCATAGGCTTTGGCTGCGGGGGAGGGCAGTTCGGCGGTCTCCAACGTATTCAGTACGGCACTGTCAATGATTTCCTGCGTGAGCCTGGGGCCCACAGAGTGCAAGCTTACGGCGATGCTGACCAGCAGAAGAACGGTCAGCAATCCAATCGCAGACCAAAGCAGGCGGGGGTCATTGGGAGAAATTTTGCGCAGCGCCTTCAACTTTGTCAGAGCGGTGGTGCGGGGTGGTGGCACACCGGCAGGCAGGCCGTCTGACTGCGCAATGGTTGTCATGCCCCCAGGGGTTTGGTGGGCCTGACTGGAACTGCTGTAAACGCCTGACCTGCGCATTCGTTCACCTGAGAGTAGGGTTAAAACGCCTGAAATCCAACTGCCGCATTTAACAGTATCACGGTTTGCTGGTTTTTGCTGGCCGCTTTGTTAATGCACGCACCGACTTGCCACCATCGCAATGATCAAGCATGAGCAATGTCTCTGCATACGACACAAACCGGTTGAGATAGTCGGGCGAGGCATCGCGCATCAACGCCAGCGATTTAAGTACGAGCCCATGCGAATTGATGGGGCCCGCATTTTTGGGGGCCTGATCGATGGCTTTTGCCACCTGCTTGCTCGTATTCAGTCGAGACCACGTCGTTCTGAAATACTGCACGGATTTCAGATCATGGAGCGCTTGGGCGTGCTCCGTCGATTGGTTGCCAGTTTTCTTTAGCGTGTTTTGTGCGGCATGCTGAGCCAGTAGGCCCAGTGGCCCTGGCCTTGAAACTGACTGCGACGGGGGCGTTGTGATGCTGTCATTGGCCTTGAGTTGACCCTGTTTGAGGCGCTGCTGGAAACGGGCAAAGGCCAGCACTAATTTACAGTCAAGAATGCGCCTGACGCTTGCAGGTTGAACCGTGGCCCGGCGCGCCAGCACCTGCAGGAGGTGGAATTGCACGGGGTCAAAATCGGCTGCGCCAGCTTCACGCAGCGCAGCGATCTCCTCTTTGAAATAGTCGCCCGGTGCCAGCGTTGCATCGGTTATCCCATCCGACGCTGCTTCACTCATGGGCCGTCAATTTTGGACTGCTGATTTTGGGCACGGGTGCCATTTCCACCCGTCGGTTTTGGGCGCGCGCGGCCTCATCCACATTGGGGGCGATAGGTTGCTCTGCACCAAAGGCCGCCGCAAACACCATGGACGACGGCATACCTTCGTCGACTAAAGTGCGAGTGACTGTCAGCGCCCGTTGCGCTGACAGCTCCCAGTTGTCTGCGAACTGGTTGTTGCCCGCACGTATTGACCGGTCATCGGTAAACCCGCTCACCATCAGCATCTCGTTACGGGACGTCAGGTAGGCCCGCAAGGGCGTCACCAGGCTACTCAAGAGTTGCCGGCCTTCTGGCTGCAACTGGTCTGAGTTGGGCGCAAACAAGACCCGCCCACTGATGCCAATTCGCCCGTTCACCAGTGTGATTCGCCCCGACGCCAGCGGAATCGCCAAGGCTTTTTCCAGGGTCTCGCGACGCTGTTCTTCGACCTGACGTTTTTTTACTTCGTCTTCGAGGTGGCTTGCCAACTCAAGGTGAACCACCAGCACCCCCACCAGCAACAGAACGAATGCGCCCAGCAAGCCCGACATCAGGTCGCCAAAAACTGCCCATACCGGGGCGGTGTGCTCCAGGCCTGCATCACCCTCATCCATGAACGGCCTCTTCGCCCACTACTTTTGACACTGAGACTCCTTTGCCGGGGAGGCGACGCAACTCTTCAAATATTTCCCGTTGTGACATAACGCTCAGGTCAATCACCTCGCGTGCCTGGGCCACGTAATAGGCAAGCTGCTCGTCACTTCGGACCATGGACTTGTCCATTGCGCCTTCAATGCGTTGCAAATTGGCGATCAGTTTCTCGTTGGCATCGCCGAAAGACCGCACGGCAAAGCTGAATGCTTCGCTCAAGCTCGATACCTCTACCGAACTGCTGCTGACGTGGGCCGCAATGTCAGCAAGCTTGGCCGTCTCCAGACCCACTTTGTCAGAAAACTGATTGCCTGCTTGCTGCAAAGCCACCGCGGAAGACGCCACCAGTGCGTCAATGACTGAACGCTGCTCCTCGGATACATGGCTGATGCCATCCAGCAACGAGTTCAGGGTTTGCATGATGCGGCTGCGCTCTTCCAGCAGTTGGTTGTCCCGCGCGAGGCTAACGGATGTTTCCTTGCGCAGTTTCGCGATGACTTCCGCCGCCGCCCGGGGTGCTTCGGAGGCGGTTTCAATAAGCCGGGTAATGGGGCCTTCCAGCGCCGTGCCCAATGTCGTGAGGTGGCTTGTGAGCGCCGTTTGCAAATCACCCAAGCGCTCAACCGCCGCATTGCCACGCAGCGCCTCTGCCTCCCGCAGCGCAGCAAGTTCGGTGTGCAACAGGTTGACCAGTTGATCCATGCGCTCGCTCTGCTGTTGTGTCCAGCCTGCTTCAGAGGCGATGCGAGAGCGAACCAAGTCTTCGGACGACACCATCAATCGTGCTATTTCACCCAGCGTGTGGCGTGCGCTGGCACTGTCGCGGGTGGCCTGGTCGGCCTGCAAGCGGACGTACGCCTCGTTGATCTCAGCCAGCAGCGTCCCGGACCGCTGCTTGAATGTTTCGCCAAGTGCCTTCAACGACCGATCCATGTTGGCGACCATGCTCCCCATGGCGGCCTCCATGATGGGCTTGATGCTCTGCGTTGCCCCATGAGCGCTTTGAGACAGGCTATCGCGCAGTGACTGGTCAACGGCACGGGCCAAGTCGGTGTAAACACCGTTGACGTTGCTGTGAAAGGCCTCTTGATTGCTGAGCAACCGGTCATTCAGTTGCAGGCTCATTCGCTCCATCTGAGTCATCATCATGTGCAATTTGTCGACAACGTCCGGTAAAGCGCGAGACTGCATTTGCAAGGCCTTGTAGGTTTCCTGGCGCTGATGCGTGAGTGAGAAGGCACGTAAAACGGTCGCAATTTTGGTGTCCAGCACCTGCGCGGCCTGCATTCTGTCGCGCCGACTCAGTGCCGACATCAGTCCCAGCGTGGCCGATGTGGCAACCCCTGCGACGGAGGTGCCAAACGCCAGCCCCAAGCCCTTGATGGGGGCCGCAAACACCGAGCGCATAGTTTGTAGATCGGTGCTTCCTTCCAGTGCGAAAACAGCGCCGTTCAGGGTCACGACCATGCCCAGAAATGTGCCCAACATTCCCAGCATGACGAGCAAGCCCACCAAGTACGGCGTCAGCGCCGGGCCGGGTAAGCCGCTGCGCTCACCTTCGATGCGCAGGCGCACGGCATTGCGCAGCGAAGCGTGCAGGCTCCCAAGCCAATCGTTGAGGTTCTCCAACCGCGTTGGAATCGCCTCCAGCGCGCTTGACAAGGTCGTGGTGGCCTGCCGAAATCTATGCAATTCCAGTGCACCAAAGGCGTAGAAGGCTGCAATGATGACCGTCATCGTCAGCGCCAAAAGGTGAGAGCCCCAAAACCCGGTGCCGACCCAAATGACGGCCATTGCGCCCAGCAAAAAGGCCCCGGTGAAAAAATGTCGGTTCATGCGTATTGTGTTGTTTGATCGTTGAATGCTTCAAGTAGCCCTAACGTGGGTTGAAGGCGCAGGTCCAGTTCCGCAAGCAGCACGGTTTGAAGCTCTTGGCCGAAGCGCGCCAGCCATCCCTCTTGCTGTGAACGCTCCGTTTGCAGCTGCTTGAAGCGCCGCTCCATGAGCGAAGGCAGCGTTGTGAGCAGTTTTTTCTCGCGCTCAATCAGGATGCCTTCAAACGCCGCGTCCAAAGCTGCCAACTGCTTGAGTGCGCCTGATGCCTCTGCCAGACGCGCGCGCGCCTTGACCCGCAACTTTCGGACGTTCAGCGCCATGTCGCGTTGATGGGCCATGTAGAACTTGCGAAAAGGCGCAAACGCGGTTGTCTCGTCGACCAGCAGGTCCGCATTGGATGCAAAACTTGTCCGGATCGATGCCTCAAGTTTGGCTTGAGCCTTGGCGAATTCGTCGTCCGGCTTGACAACGGAAACCAATGCCACCGCCGATTTGGCGCCAGGTCGGCCAGCTGCAACCGCGTTGTGAACGCCATGCAAGCCTATGGCATCTGCAAAGCCGACCCACTGCCCCAGCTTCTCCGCGAATTCGCTGGTTGGCGCAACCGGTTCCATCACAGACAGGCCGGTCAAGATGCGGATGAGCTGTGAATTGTGAAAATGGGTACGCGTCACCGCTCGCGCCATAGGTTGGGAATCCAGATCGAAAAGGTCGAAAATAGAAAACGCTGGGGAAGTGACCGAAGTCATTCGCCAAATTTGAGGTCGACTGAAAAAGTTGGTTTAAACAAGAAGCCTGAAAAGCTTCCTGTTTCAGAGAGCTTGAGGCTGAAGTCCGATCAATATCGGCGCGCTGACGGCGGCTGTTCAATACATCGGACTGTGCCGGGTACTCAGTGCAGAACCATCGGCACAGAATAGATTTTAACTGCTTGCAGGATCCCGAGATCGCCGCATCAAGGTCACTGCCAGCAGGCTGGACGCCACCATCAGGAACAGGCTGACTGCGTTGAGCACGGGGGTAGCCCCTTCGCGCATGCGGCCATACATCATCACGGTGAGGGGTGAGTCGGAGCCCACCAGCATCAAGGTGGTGTTGAAGTTTTCAAACGACATCAAGAACGAAATGGCGGCTGCACCGATGAGGGAGGGCTTCAGGTAAGGCAGCGTGATGGTTCCAAACACGGCCGCACGCGATGCCCCCAGGTTATAGGCGGCCTCTTCCAGGGTGATGTCAAAGCGTTTGAGCCGTGCGGTGATGGTGAGCGTGGCGACAGACACAATGAATGACAACTGCCCCAGCACCACCAGCGTCAAGCCCGGGCGCAAAAAATCCATCTCAATGCCGAACAGGTCGTCGGCCAGGTTGGCAATGCGGCTGGCAAACGCCAGGATGGAAATACCCAAAATTACGCCCGGTATCACCAGCGGTGCCAGCATCAGCAGTGACAAGGCGGTTTTGCCACGAAATTGGGTGCGCTCAATCAAAAATGCATTGGCGGTGCCGATCAGCACGGCCAGTGCCGTCACCCAGCTGGCTACCACCACGCTGGTCCACAGGCTGCCCATCAAGGCCTTATCGGCAAACAGGCCCCGGCGGGTGGCTTTGACATTGCCCAAAAACCAGTCGAGCGTGAAGCCGCGCCAGGGCGGAGCCGGGTAGGGTGCGTCGTTGAACGCAAAAGCGGCCACGATGGCCAGCGGCAAAAACAGGAATGCAAAAAAAGCCAGCGAAACCATCACGGTGCTGGTGCGCAACCAACGTGGGCGGGGCAGTGAAGGGATCATGACCGTTGCATCACTTCGCCAAATTTTTGCCCCGAGAGTTTGAGGCCCAGCCAGACAATGGCGGTGCTGAGCACCAGCAGCAGGAAACCAAAGGCTGCCCCTTGCTCCCAGTTGAAGCGGGTGATGAACTGGGTGTAAATCTGTTCGGTAAACCATTGGGAGCTCTTGCCGCCCAACAAGGTGGGGGTCAAGTAGTTGCCCACCGTTAGCATGAACACCACAATGCAGCCCGACACAATGCCGGGTGCGGCGTGCGGGATGATGATTTGCCGCAATATCGACCAACCAGAGCCACCCAGGTCGTAAGCGGCTTCAATCAACGAATCGTCCAGACTTTCCAGCGCGCCAATGAGCGGTACCACCATGAACAGCATGGAGGTGTATACCAGCCCCACCAAAATAGTGGCGTCGTGGTACAACAATTCAATCGGTTGCGCCGTCAACCCCAATGACACCAGCAAACCAGGCAAAACGCCTGATTCGCGCAGCAAAATCATCCAGCCTAAAGCGCGCACGGTCTCGCTGACCCAAAACGGGATCAGGCACAACACAAACATCATGGACTTGGTGCGGCCCCGGGCAATTTTTGCAATCGTCCATGCAATGGGAAACGCCACCAGCAAGGTCAACGCGGTGGACACGATAGACATGCCGGCCGTTCGCACAAAGGTGTGCCAGTACAAAGGTTCGTTGAAAAATGTGGCGTACTGGCTCAGGCTGGGTTCATACACACGGGGTGCAACGCGAACCCGCATGGACAGCACGCCCAGCTCCAGGTGCGGCAGCAGCAACAGCAGCACCAGCCAGATCAACGCCGGAGCCAGCAGCAGGGCAAACAGCAGCTTGGCTTGTAGTCCGCCTGACGAGTTGGGCTCAGTGGCCATGGTCAACTGACTTGGCAGGGGCTGCAAAGCACACAGTGCGTTGCGGGTCAAACCCGAAATTGACGGTCTCACCGACCGCTAAATCAGCCAGTTGACCAGTCTGTGGCAGCGCAATGCGGAACTCGACGTGGGAGGCTTCTTCGCGCAACAAAACGGCGGAATTGGCGCCGTCAAACAAAATGCTTTCCACTTTGCCGCGGTACGAGGGATGCCCCAAGGCCTTGAAGGTATCGGGGTCGCGTGAAATGCTGGCCACCTCCGGGCGCACAAAAGCCTCGACTTGATCCCCGGTCTTGAGCGATCCCATCGCGCTGGCTTGCAGAACTAACCCGGCTGAACTGGCCAGGGTCACCGCCTTGCCGTTCTCTTGCGTCACTCGCCCTTGAATCCGGTTGTTCGCACCGACAAACCCGGCAACAAACGGCGTTTGCGGCTGGTAGTAAAGCGCTTGCGGTGTGCCCAACTGCTCAAACTTCCCTTGATTCATCACCGCCACGTGGTCTGACATGACGAGTGCTTCGGACTGGTCGTGGGTGATGTAGACAAAGGTCGTGCCAAACGCCGCCTGCAACTGCTTGAGCTCAATCTTCATGTGCTCGCGCAATTTAAGGTCCAACGCGCCCAGTGGCTCATCCAGCAGCAGCAAGGTGGGCTCCAGCACCAGACTGCGGGCGATGGCTACGCGTTGCTTTTGTCCACCCGAGAGTTGGTCGATTCGTTTTTCTTGCGCACCCGGCAGGCTGACCCGCTCCAGCATCTCGCCCACCCGGCGCTTGATCTCCGTGGCGGCCATTCCCCGGCGCGCCAGCCCATAACCCACGTTGTCGCCCACCGACATCATCGGGAACAAGGCCAGATGCTGAAACACCATGTTGACGGGACGACGATTGGGCGGCACGTCTTTCATCGATTGATTTCCGATGCGAATGTCCCCGGAATCCGGGATCAAAAAGCCGGCAATCATGCGCAACAGCGTGGTTTTGCCACAGCCAGACGGTCCCAGGATGGAAAAAAAACTACCCCGTGCCACGCTAAACGACAAGTCCGCTACGGCTGCAAACGCGCCATAGTGCTTGCCGAGGTGAGTGGCCTCTAAATCAGCGCTGATGGGATGGGGGTTTGATGTCATGGGACCTTGCTTTATCTCTGTATCTTTTTATCTATCTCAATCTCACGCCTTGTCGCTCCAACTCGGCCTGCACCAGCGTTAGGTCAACATCGGCTGTGGAAACTTTATTTTGCAGCGAAACCGCGGCTGCCACGCCCGCACCCTGGCCCGTAACGGTGCAGGCCATCATGTTGCGCATGGCCGCGTGCGACACCATGTCGCCCGCCACACAGCGGCCCGCCACCAGCAGATTATCCACTTCGATAGGCACCATGCACCCGTAAGGCACCTCAAAATAGCGCCCGGTGCTGGGCAATATCAGCACGTTGTAGCCGTCAATGAACTCGGGGAAGATGCCAATCGTGTCCGCAAACTTGGCCTGATTGCGCACGTCGTCACTGGTCAGGTTGTAGCGGCCAATTATTTTGCGGGAATCACGTGTACCCAGCGTCATGCCAAAGTTACGCAGCTTGGCGTTCTCAAACCCCGGCACCACTTTTTTGAGCGCAGTCAGCGCGTAAAGCGCTTCCTGGCGGCCCTGCATTTCGGCACGGGTCAAATCCATCACGTCGGTGCAGTCGTAGCCGTTCATGTGGGCCAGGTTGAGGTTGGTGGCCTCGCCCGCTTCGGTGAGCGCCGACCACGAACCGCCCAAACTGGTGGTGTTTTGCGGAATTACTCCCAGGGCGCGGGCTTCGTCAAATTCCTTGTCCAGATACGGACTGCGCAGCGTGTCTTCCTTGCCCGTGGTTTCCTGATCCCAAGTTCGGCTCCAGTCGGCATACGTGGCAGGCTGGTCTTCGGTGTATTGCAAAAATTTCTTTTTGTCCACGCCCGATGCGTTGAATACCGTGGTGACCCCCAGCATTTTGTCTTTGGGTGTCTTGCGGTAGCTGGCACCCGCCAAATGGGCAATGTCGGCATCACCCGTACAGTCAATGATGCGCTGGGATAGCACCACCTGGCGACCAGACTTGCTCTCGGTGATGATGCCCTTGAGTCGGTTGCTGTCGCCGTCAAAAATCACATCAACGGCCATGCAGTGAAGAATGGGTCGAATACCAGATTCACGCACCAGGTGGTCAGCCACCAATTTGAAAAAATCAGCATCCAGGCATTCGCTGTCGTTGTAAGGCCATTTGATGGTGCCCCCCATTTGTGCGGCCAGGCGCTCCATTTCGACACCAATGCCTTCAGATTCAATAGTGCCCTCATAACGGTACCAGGCCAGCGTTTCCATGCCCACAGTGGTGATGACGCCACCAAAACAGCCAAAACGTTCCAGCAAGACCACGTCGGCGCCAGTTC
>JANOLC010000120.1:0-6624 GCA_031419575.1 Burkholderiales bacterium
TCTTGCCAAACACCTGGAGCGTTTGAAATGTGCGGCCCACACCCAGGCGGTTAAGTTCCAGCGGGCCGGCTTGGGTGACATCTTTGCCATTCAACGTAATGGTGCCCGCATCGGGCTTGATCTGGCCCAGCACGCTGTTGAACATGGTGGTTTTGCCGGACCCGTTAGGACCAATCACGCCAAAGATTTCACCGGGCATGACTTCAAAAGACACCCCCCCCACCGCCTGAATCGCACCATAGGCCTTCTTCAGGTTCGAGACTTTAAGGACGGGCTGATTAATGGATGCAGTCATGCTTTGGCTCCTGCTGAGTTTTGGCCGGCAGCGGCGCGCTCTGCACTGGCAACGCGCGCCAATCGCTTGGCTTTGATGCGGTCTGGCAGGCTTAGCAGCCCATCAGGCAGCCAGATCATCAGCAGCACCACGGACGCGCCAAACAGTGGCAAATACCAGTCGGCCAGCTTGGGCACGTCGCGCAGCCACTCAGGCATCACCACGCCCACGGCGGCCCCCAACACCGGGCCGAGGAAGTAGCCCGGCCCGCCCACCACCACCATCAGGTACATCATGATGCTGGCACCCACCGTGAACTGTGCCGGTTCAATGAACTGCACTTGCGATGCCAGCAGCGCACCGGCAATGCCCGCATAGGCGGCACCAATCGCAAAGCTCAGCAGCGTGTAGGTGCGGGTGTCCACGCCCAGGCTTTCCGCCCGGATGGGGTTGTCGCGCAGGGCGGTGAACGCCTTGCCCCAGGGGGAGCGCAGCAAGCCTGCCAGCAGCAAGGCCATGATGACCGTGGTGCCCAGCGTGAAGTAGTAATACGCCAGGTTGCTGTCCATTGACATGCCAAACAGGCTGGGGCGCGCGATGTTGTTGATACCAAAGGTGCCGCCCGTCAGCCACTCTTCATTGCGCATCACCAGCCAGATGGCCGTGTTGAAGCCCAGCGTGGCAAATGCCAGGTAAATGGTTTGCACCCGCAGCGCCGGAAAGCCCAGGATGATGCCCACCACAAAACAGATGCCCGCAGCGGCGGGCAAGCCCAGCCAGAAGCTGAAACCGGCTTTCATCAAAATAGCCACCGTGTAAGCGCCTATGCCAAAGAAGGCGGCATGGCCCAAAGACTTTTGCCCTGCATAGCCGACAGTGAGGTTCAGGCCCATAGTGGCGATGATAAAAATCAACCAGTAGGTGAGCAGGTAAATGCCGTAGTTTTTAAGGAAATGGGGCACTGCCAGCATCAATACAGCAGCAACGATCAACAGGGAGAGATTGAGCTTTTTCACATCAGACCTTGCGCTCTTCTTTTTTGCCCAGCAGGCCTTGCGGCTTGAACAAAATCACGATCATGAAAATAACCAGCGCTACCGCATCTTTGTAAGCGGGCGAAATGTAGGCAGCGGCCAGGTTTTCACACACACCCACAATCAGCCCGCCCAACAGCGCACCGCGGGAGTTGTTAAAGCCACCAATAATGGCGGCAAAAAAGGCCTTGTTGCCCAGCGACTCCCCCATGTCAAACTTGGCCAGATAGGTCGGCGTGACCAGCAGCGCAGCCGCCACCGCCAGCACCGCGTTGATGGCAAACGCGTAGAAGATCATGCGCGGCACGTTGATGCCCAGCACCGACGCGCTCTCGGTGTTTTGCGCAACGGCCTGCATGGCGCGCCCCGTCACCGTCTTGGTCATGAAGGCCTGCGTGGCCAGCACCAGCGCCAGCGCGAGTACAAAGGTCCCCACGTCAGACAAGGTGATGGTGACCCCCGCAATGTTGTAAATCTTGTCGGCAAACAGGCTGGGGAACGGATGCGCCTCAGCGCTGTACCCGGCGCGCATGCCGTTGCGCATGGCGATAGACAGGCCAATCGTGGCCACCACGATGGGCATCATGCCGAATTTAAACAACGGATCCACAATGCCGCGCTTGAAGATCCAGCCCAGCACAATCACCGCCAGTACGACCGAGAACACAAAGCTCACGGCAATGGGTGCGCCAAACGACATGAAGGCCATCATCATGAAGGCTGGCAACATCACAAACTCGCCCTGCGCAAAGTTGATGGTGCCGCTGGCCTGCCACAACAAGGTAAAGCCCAGCGCAGCCAAACCGTAAATGGCCCCGGTGGCCAGGCCACTGAAGAACAGCTGAAGAAAATCGGTCATGGCGGTGGGCGTTTTGGTTTACTTCTTGGCGGCGGGTGCAGGCGTTGCAGCACCCAACGGTGGCAAGGTCGCCACCACTTCCTGTTTGCCGTTTTTCACCTCCACCATAAAGCTGTCGCGGTCCAGGTCACCGTTGGCATCGAAAGACACGTCCATCAAAATGCCGGGTTCTTTGGTGGTGCTAACTTTCAGCGTGTGCATGGCCACGGCCACGGCTTTGCGGTCGAGTTTGCCGACCTTTTCAATCGCTGCCTTCAGCGTGTAAATGCCAGAGTAGCCTTTCATGCCGTTGTGGTCAGAGATATATTTGTATTCGCGCTCGAACTTGGCGCGAAAGGCACGAATGGCAGGCAGTGGCGCGTCCACCGTCAGGCCCACGTGGGCGACTGCGCCGTTGGCGGCGTCACCGGCCAGCTCAATCACTTTTTGGCCGGTCAACGTGGTTTCACCAATGATGGGCTTGGTCCAGCCCTGCTTGCGCAGCTCACGCAAAATGCGCGCGGACTCTTCTTCATTGGAATAGGCAAACACGCCGTCGGCATTGCTTTGCTTGGCTTTCAACACGGCGGCCGAAAAGTCCACCTGGCCGGCATCCGTTGATATTTCAACCACAACCTTGGTGCTGGACTTTTCCAGCGCCTTTTTGATCATGTCCAAGCCGCCCTTGCCGAAGTCGTTGTTCACATAAATGATGGCCAGGGTTTTCAGCTTCGCACCTTCGCTGATGTAGCGTGCCACTTTGGGCATGGCGGTGGCTTGCGTGAAGCTGGTGCGGAAAATGTAGGGGTTGCCCTGCATGGTGATGCTGGCCGCCTCACCACCCGTGAAGTTGGGGATTTCGGCCTTGCGACTCTCGGCCATGCTGACCATGATGGAGCCAGAGAACACCGGGCCAAAGATGGCAAACACGTTGTCATCCACTGCCTTTTGCGTCAGACCTTTGGCGACGCCAGGGTTGCTCTGGGTGTCCGACGTGGTGGTCTGGATCTTCTTGCCCAAAATGCCACCGGACGCGTTGATTTCTTTCACGGCCAGCTCAACACCGTTTTTGAAGTTGGTGCCAGCGGTCGCGCCACCACCCGAGAGCTCCACAATGTTGGCAATCTTGATGGTATCTTGGGCAAATGTGCCGCTAGTCCCGGCCATGATTGCGCAGACAGCTATCAACTTGATAGCGAATTTGAACGAATGGCGTTTTTTGGATGTGGTTTCCATTGCGGTGTCTCTCGGGTTGTAAATGGCGTTGAAGGTCAGTGGTGAAATGGAGATATGGCGATGCCAAAAATGATCGTTAATCGTTCACATGCATTGTTTCATGATGAACTTTAGCGATTCATCCGATTTATTTGAAGCAGTTATTTTGGTTATTGTTCGGTAATCGAACTTAATCGATCGATAAACGCACGAATAAAGGGTTTTCCTTAGGTAAATACGCGTGATGCGGCCCGCAAAATCACCACATGGCCCCTGAGTCACCATCCCCACTGGCAACACCCGCCGCGCTGGACAAACGCGACTGGATCGCCGGGCTGGAAAGAGGCCTGTCCATCATCGAGATTTTTGACGATGCCCACCCGCGCATGACCGCCGCGCAGGCCGGTACCCGGGCCAGCATGACGCGCACCGCCGCGCGCCGCTATCTGCTCACGCTGGCGCACCTGGGCTATGTGGCTACCGATGGCAAACTTTTCTGGCTCACGCCCCGCGTGCTGCGATTGGGGCAGTCGTACCTGGAGTCGGCTCGCCTGCCGCGCATCGTGCAGCCGTTTTTACAGCGGGTAACGGCGGGCACGTCGGAGACGGCGTATGTGAGCGTGCTGGACGGTGACGACATCGTCTACATCGCCCGCAACGGCCTCAACCGCACCATGAACACCGGCTACGTGCTGGGCGCGCGGGTGAAGGCACAGGTGACGGCATCGGGCATTTTGCTGCTGGCCATGGGCAACCCGACCTGGGTGGGTGAATGGCTGAACATGCAGCAACTCAAGGCCTACACCAGCCACACCATCACCAGCCTGGAGCGCCTGCACGTGGAGCTGGCACGAGTTCGTGCGCAGGGTTGGTCACTGTCTGAGCAACAACTGGAGCTGGACATGCGTGGCATTGCCGTGCCCCTGCAAGACCACCGGGGCGATTTGGTGGGTGCCCTGAACGTGACCATGCCGATGGGACAGGAGTCATCCGACGACGCTGTGCGACGGGTGTTGCCGGTGCTGCTGGAGACAGCCAGGGCCATGCGTAACTTGATTTGAGGCCCGTGTGGCAAAACAATTGCCTGGTGCGTTGGAGATAATGAACTCAACGTCCACAAAATGATTGAAACTGTCTGCTGTATGCAAATGCACTGGCAAAAATACCGAGTCCATCGATGCGCTTTTTGAAGCTATGTCAAAGTCTGACATTTCGGCTCATTTTGATGTCCATCGTGATCATCATTGTGGGTAGTACCGTGCGTTACCAGCTGGGGGTTGCTGTTGTCAGAGATGGTGTGCAAGAACTGGTGTCGGCGCAGCAGCTGTCGTTGGCACAGTACGTGGCAGCCGACGTTGACCAAAGCTTGCGCTTGCGGCAGCAACTGTTGCAAAAACTGGCAGCGGAACTGCCACTTCCGCTGCTTCAACAGCCCCCGCAACTTGAAAGCTGGCTGGCCCAGCGCCACAACTATTCGCCACTGTTCTCGCTCGGTTTGGTGGTGATACCGGAGAACGGCGTGGGAGCCATTGCCGACTATCCCCCACTCAGCGGCCGCACACAGCTGGACTTCAACGACAGGGACTGGTTTCGCGCGTCGCGTGATACGGGCAGCTTTTACGTGGGCAAGCCCGGCATAGGTCGTGCTGCCCATCAGGGTGTGGTGAACATGTCCACACCCCTCAAAAACGAGCAGGGCCAAACGGTGGCGGTGTTGATGGGGGTTGCGGCGCTCAATATGCCTGGTTTTCTGGACGCGATTGAGAAAAACAAGATTGGCAAGACGGGGAGCTTCGCGCTGTTTTCCCCGCGCGATCAAATCATCGTGACGGCCACTGAACCCCATTTGCGCCTCAAGCCCACCCCCCCACCCGGCGTTAACCGCTTGTATGACCAGTCCATGACCGGCTGGCGCGGCGCGGGTCTCACTGTCAATTCCCTTGGGATCGAAAATTTGGCTGCGTTTGCCAGCGTGCCCACCGCCAATTGGGTGGTCGTTGTGCGCATGCCCACTGAAGAAGCGCTGAGCCCGGCCAACCGGCTGCTCGAAATCGTGGTACGAAGCAGCCTGGTGTCTGGCCTGGTATTGATTGCTTTATTGGCGTTGCTGTTGGGTTTTACCTTCAGGCCTTTGCGGCAGTCTGCCCGCCAAATGCGCGCCATGGCCAAGGATGAGGTGCCACTGGCCCCCTTGCCGGTTCACCGCAATGACGAAGTCGGCGAAATGGTGGAAAGCTTCAACGCGCTGGTGGAGAAGCTGCTGGAGTCGGAAAAGCAGATGTCATTCCTAGCGCACCACGATGCTTTGACGGGCCTGCCCAACCGGCGCTCGTTCATGATTCGCCTGAGGCAAAGCATGGCCTTGGCAACCCGCCAGTCCAGCAAGCTCGCCCTGCTCTTCATTGACCTGGATGGTTTCAAGAAAGTGAACGACGTGCATGGCCACAAAGTGGGTGACCAGTTGCTGAAGCAAGTGGCCGACCGCCTGACGGATGGCATGCGCCAGTCCGACATGATGGGCCGCTTTGGCGGTGATGAATTTGTGCTGCTCTCCACCGATTGCCCTGACCTGGAGAGTGCCGCCCTGATCGCCACCAAATTGATTTCCGTACTTGGTGAGCCATTTCTAATCGACGACCTGACGGTGACCGTAGGCGCCAGTGTGGGCATTGCCATCTTTCCGGACCAGGCTGCCGACATTGAACCGTTTATTGCCCTGGCCGACACCGCCATGTACCAAGCCAAGCACGATGGCGGCAATTGCCATCGGTTTGCCAGGCATCCACCATGAACACTGAGGGCTTTAAGCGGCAGGAAGTGACGAAACAGCTGGAAGTCCCCGTCAATATTCAATAGTTTGCTATCAAATTTATTTTTCACAAAAACTCCCTCATGCCCACCAAATCTGAAATTGCTACCTTCTTGGCAACCGAGTTCCCCCAATCCAAATGCACGGTCGAGTCGGTCGGCCGGATGGCTGCAACTATCCGGCACGAGGTGGGTATTAACGAGTTGCGCCCCGGTGGCACGGTGTCGGGCCCCGTGCTGATGACCGTGGCGGATGTGGCGCTGTACGTGGCGATATTGGGCGAGATTGGCATTGTTCCGCTGGCCGTCACCACCAACCTGAACATCAACTTCTTGCGCAAGCCGGCGGGCGATAAAGCGATCATCGGCGAATGCAAACTTATCAAGGTCGGCCGGACGCTGGCCGTGGGCGAAGTCACTTTGTATTCGGAAGGTTTGCCAGACCCTGTGGCGCA
>JANOLC010000121.1:0-3610 GCA_031419575.1 Burkholderiales bacterium
CCGCTGGGGATCAAGATTCCCAAACCTTCGTTGTTTGGAGAGAAACTAAGCGAGCACGGTTTTTACTGGTTGGTGTTGGCGCTGATGGTGCTGTCGCTCATCGTCGTGCACCGCATTCTTCGCTCGCAGTTGGGGCGGGCTTTTGAGGCCTTGCGCGGCAGCCCGGTGGCCTCTGACTGCATGGGGGTGTCGGTTTACCGCTACAAGGTCTACGCCTTCGTCATCAGTGCCGGGTTTGCCGGGTTGGCGGGCTGCTTGTATGCTTATTCAGAGCAATACATTTCGCCCAACACCTATAACTTTGAGCTGACCGTACTGTTCCTTTTGGCCGTCATCATGGGTGGGCGCAAAACCCGCTCCGGCGCTTTGTTGGGCGCCGCCATCATTGTGATTTTGCCCAAGCTATTGGACGACCTTGAGATGTTCCGCGTGGTGGCCTCGGCCCTTGCCATTTTGATCACTGTGGGCGGTGCCATTGGCATTGCCAAAAAAATCACCACGCCCAAAACTATGACTATCCCCGTGGTGGGGGCCATCGCGTTGGCGGGCTTCTCGTTCTGGCTGGAATCCATCACTGACTGGCGCTTGAGTATTTTTGGTCTGATGATTTTGTTTGTGGTCTATTACCTGCAAGACGGCATAGTGGGGTTCGCCCGCAGCTTGTTCGCGCGCAAGATGGTGAGAACGGGTGGTGCGGGGTTGGCCGTGTTTGATTCCGGCAAAGATGCGGTGATGGTGGCTGCCAACGCCAATGCGACCGCAACGGGTAGTGACTTGCTGGTGGCGCAAGGCGTATTGATGCAATTTGGCGGCCTCAAGGCCATCAACATGGTGGACTTGCGCGTTAAGCGCGGCACCATTCATGGGCTAATTGGCCCCAATGGCTCCGGCAAAAGCACCATGATGAATGTGCTGACAGGCATCTATGTACCGACGGCGGGCAGCATTGAATTTGCCGGGCGCACCGTGGTGGGTCGCACCTCATCAGACATCGCACTCTCAGGGATTGCCCGCACTTTTCAAAATGTGCAACTGTTTGGCGAAATGACTGCGCTGCAAAATGTCCAAGTCGGCTTGCACCACACATTTGAGAGCAATATTTTGGACGTGTCTTTACACACGCCGCGCTACAAACGTGAAGAAAAGGCCGCCATTGACCGCGGCCTGGGGTTGCTCACTTTTGTAGGCCTGGGTGACTTGGCCATGGAGGAGGCCCGAAACCTGCCGTACGGCAAACAGCGGCTGCTGGAAATTGCCCGCGCGCTGGCCCTGGACCCACAACTGCTGCTGCTCGATGAGCCCGCCGCAGGCCTGACTGCGCCGGACATTAAAGAGCTGATCACCATCATCCGCAAAATTCGTGATCACGGCATCACCGTGATCTTGATTGAGCACCACATGGATGTGGTGATGAGCATTTGTGACTCGGTGTCGGTGCTGGACTTTGGTCAGAAGATCGCAGAAGGTAAGCCCGCCGAGGTGCAGGCCGACGAGAAAGTTATCGAGGCCTACCTCGGTGGCACGGCTGCATAAGCTGAGATCACTCGCAACCCATCGCATGTAGCGTCCACAGGATTTCAAAATGCTCAGCATCAAAAATTTAGAAGCCGGGTACGGCAAAGTGCAGGTTTTGCACGGTATCTCTATCGAAGTGCCCAAGGGCAAAGTCGTCACACTGATTGGCTCCAACGGCGCGGGTAAAACCACCACCATGCGGGCGGTGTCCGGCATGATCAAGCCGACCGCTGGCGAGATCACCCTGCACGGCAAACGCATTGATGGGTTGGAGTCATACGCCATTGCCAAACAAGGCATGGCCCATTCGCCTGAAGGGCGGCGCGTGTTTGCCACCATGTCAGTGACCGACAACCTGATTCTGGGTGCTTTCCCGCGCCTGACGGGCAGCCGCCCCAAGGGTGACGTGCCGGCAGACCTGGAACGCGCGATGGAGCTTTTCCCGCGCCTGAAAGAGCGACGCAACCAACTGGCGGGCACCCTGTCTGGTGGCGAGCAGCAAATGCTGGCCATGGCCCGCGCGGTGATGCTGAACCCGGAAATCGTGCTGCTGGATGAGCCATCCATGGGCTTGGCCCCGATTCTGGTGGAGGAGGTTTTCCGCATCATTGGCGACCTGAAGTCACGCGGGGTAACCATGCTGCTGGTAGAACAGTTTGCCGCTGCCGCCCTCAAGGTAGCGGACTATGGCTACGTGCTTGAGAACGGCACCATCTCGGTTCATGGCGAGGCAGCCAAGCTGCGCGATGACCCGGCGGTGCGGGCTGCTTACTTGGGTGGCGGACATTGACATGTCTGCGCTTTAGCACGACTGTTGTCCATGCCTTGCCGGGCTGGTTGAGGGCAAAGTAGCGACATAGTCGAAACAATTTCTAGATCCGATTAGGTGGATACTTGGGCGCATGAACCCTATCCAGCTCTTCGACACTGCGTCCAGCACCTACACCTACGTCCTGTTTGATGAGCTCACGCGCGAGGCACTCATCATTGACCCGGTGGATGACCAGCTGGAGCGCGACTTGGGCGTGTTGCGCCAACAGGGTTTGAAGCTGCTGTGGACCGTTGAGACGCACGCCCACGCCGACCACATCACCAGCGCAGGCCAACTGGCCGAACACGCAGGGGCCAAAACCGCCGCGCCCGAGGGTTGCGGCATCACCACCGCCGCCATGCAGTTGAAGCATGGCGACAGGCTGGTCTTTGGTAGCCAGCACATTCAGGTGTTGCACACGCCCGGCCACACGGCGGGCAGCATGAGTTACCTGTGGCACAAATCGAACGGTGCGGCAGGCGATACATCGGTTGCTGCTGCCGGCGAATCCCATGTTTTCACGGGCGACACGTTGTTGATCAACGGCTGTGGTCGCACGGATTTCCAGTCAGGCAGGGCGCAGGACCTGTACCGCAGCCTGACCCAAATTTTGTTCGCCCTGCCCGATGGCACCATCGTCTGGCCGGGGCACGATTACCAGGGCCGCACGCACTCGACCATCGAGGCAGAGAAGACCGGCAATGTGCGGGTAGCTGGTAAATCGCTCGAAGAGTTCACGGCGACCATGGATGCGCTGAACCTGCCAAAACCCAAACGAATTGACGAGGCCGTGCCCGCTAACCTGACCTCGGGCATCCGCCACGATGCGGGGGCACCCCCTGCCAATGCAGACAACGCCAGTTTGCAGCAGATTCGCCTGGCCCAGGGTTACGCGGGCGACGTGAGCCCGCAGCTCGCCTGGCAATGGGTGAATGAAGGCCGCGCGGTGCTGATTGACGTGCGCACCGATGCTGAGCGTGAGTGGGTCGGTTTTGTGCCCGGTGCCACCTCCATCGCATGGAAGCAGTGGCCCGGCATGGCCATGAATGCCGACTTTGACAAGACCGTCAAGGCGGCAGTGCCAGTGGGCCAAAAAGCCGTATTGTTATGCCGCAGCGGTGTGCGTTCCATCGCCGCCGCCAAACGCGCGACCGAATTGGGGCTGGAGGCCTACAACATTCTGGAAGGTTTTGAGGGCGACCCCAACGAGCAGGCCCACCGGGGGCAACGCGGTGGCTGGCGGCATCGCGGTTTGCCGTGGCGACAGGGTTGAAGGCAATTCAA
>JANOLC010000122.1:0-7871 GCA_031419575.1 Burkholderiales bacterium
TCGCAGTACGCCGGGGTGCTGGCCGAATTGAAGGCCGACGGTAAACTTACCGACAAGACCAAATTTGCGCTGTCGGTGGCGGCATTCAACCGCATTAGCCAGTATGACGGGGCCATCAGCGACTATCTGTCGGGCATTCAACCGGACGGCAGCCACGCGCTGTTCTCCGCGCAATCCAATGGCCGTTTCGTCAAACTGCAAGACCTGCGTTATGGCGAGAACCCACACCAGCAGGCCGCCTTTTACCGGGACTTGTACCCCGCACCCGGCTCGCTCGTCTCGGCCAAGCAGTTGCAGGGCAAGGAGTTGAGCTACAACAACATCGCCGATGCCGATGCGGCCTGGGAATGCGTCAAGAGCTTCACCGAGCCAGCCTGCGTGATCGTCAAACATGCCAACCCCTGTGGCGTGGCCGTGGGCGCGGATGGGCTGGAGGCCTACAGCAAGGCGTTCAAAACCGACCCCACCTCGGCATTTGGCGGCATTATTGCCCTGAACTCCCCGCTGGATGGCGCTACTGCGCTATTGATTTCGAAGCAGTTTGTAGAGGTGCTGATGGCCCCGGCTTACTCGGCTGAGGCGCTAGAGGTGTTCAAGGCCAAGGCCAATGTGCGTGTGTTACAGATTGATTTGCCAAAACCCGGTGGCAAAACTGCCTGGGATAAAGGTCAGAACGCAGTAGATGTCAAACGCGTGGGCTCGGGCTTGCTGATGCAAACGGCTGACAACCATGAGCTGACGCTGGCGGACCTGAAAGTAGTGACGACTGTGAAGCCGAACCCGGCTCAATTGCAGGATTTGCTATTCGCCTGGAAGGTGGCCAAGTTCGTCAAGAGCAATGCCATTGTGTTTTGCGCCAATGGCATGACCATGGGCGTGGGCGCAGGCCAGATGAGCCGCCTGGACTCAGCGCGCATTGCCAGCATCAAGGCCGGGCACGCCGGTTTGTCACTGGCCGGAACGGTGGTGGCCAGTGATGCATTTTTCCCGTTCCGGGATGGCCTGGATGTGGTGGTGGACGCGGGAGCCACCTGCGTGATTCAACCCGGTGGCAGCATGCGTGATGATGAAGTCATTGCCGCCGCCAACGAGCGTGGCGTGGCGATGGTGTACAGCGGCGTGCGGCACTTCAGGCACTAGCCCGGTGTCGACGACTGACCGTTCGCCCTGAGTTTGTCGGAGGGCTCCAGTTCAGGCCGAACGGGAGTTAGCAAGCGGTTGTGTGGGGCTGGCCATCACCGCCAGTGGCGATGCCCGCCATACCCGCCATATCCGTTGTTGCTGTTAGACCAGCCAAAGTTCAGGTTCACTCCCACGGGCGGGTAATAGGGGCGCGTGTAGTAGCCTGGGTAAGTCACATAAGCCACCGGTGCCGCCGCTACCAGCACAGGCTGCGCCATCTCCGGTTGAATATAGGTGATGTTGCCTGAGATGGGCGCTGGTGGTGGGGTGACCACCGGGGCGATTTGCAACCGGACAAACGGGCCGGGGTCATTGGGCATTTGCACCTGGTACTGCTTGCCTGCGTACTCATACACCACGTTGTAGCCGGTGGTGCGGTTCTCATAGAAGGTCTGCGTCGAGCAGCTTTGCACGTTTTGAGTTTGCGGTGCAGGCGCACCTTCAATCCTGTCGCCCAGCAACGCACCGCCGACCAAGCCAATCATCGTTGCAATGGCGCGACCATCACCCCCACCCACCGAGTTACCAATGGCCCCACCTGCCAAAGCGCCCATCACGGCCCCCGCGCCCGACTTTTGGGATTGCACCGGCACGGCTTGCGTGGAGCACACCTGGCGGGGCACGCCTACCTGCGTGATGATGGCGGTGCTGGACAACACTTTGCCCATGTCTTGGGCCGCGCTCAATCCCGCAGTGGCAGCAAGCACGGTCAGCAAAATGATCTTTTTCATGGAAAGCTCCTAAAACAAGAGGCGGACATTGGCAGGTTTTTCAGCGTTGTCAGCGGAGGACCAAGTCTAGTGGGCGGCTCCCGTGAAATCAATAAAGCCCACGTAAAGAAAAAGTAACAAATTCACACATTGGCTGCTTGAATAGGGGTGATCTTTTCCTTCTCTCCTTTGGGGGAAGGCCAAGGTTGGGGGCATTGCGCCAGAGTTCAAAACCGGAATTTATGCAAAAAAGTGCCTAAAGTCCCCGTCAATTATCAATAGCTTGCTATCAAAATTATAGCGTTTTAAAAACCTCATGCGCTGCAACAATGGTGGCAGCGATGTCGGCATCCGTGTGTGCGGCGCTTACAAATCCGGCTTCGTACAGCGCCGGGGCTATGTAAACACCCCGATCCAGCAGGCCGTGAAACAGATGGTTGAAACGGGGGCTGTCGGTCTTCATGACCTGGCCGTAGTTTTGGGGCAGGGTGTCCAGCAAGAAAAAGCCGAACATGCCGCCCTGACTGTCGCTCTGAAATGCGACGCCTTCGGCCTGCGCCGCGTGCTTTAGGCCTTCCATCAGCGAGGTGGTCTTGCGTGACAGTTCCTCAAAGAAGCCGGGCTTTTGAATTTCCTTCAAGGTGGCCAGGCCACACGCCGTGGCGACCGGGTTGCCCGACAAGGTGCCTGCCTGGTAGACCGGCCCCAGCGGCGCCAGTTGCTCCATCACCGCGCGCTTGGCACCAAAGGCCGCCAGCGGCATACCGCCGCCAATCACCTTGCCCATCACGGTCAGGTCAGGCTCAAAGCCAGGGATGAATTGGGCATAAACGCTTTGCGCGCTGCCCAGCGCTACACGGCAGCCGGTCATGACCTCGTCAAACACCAGCAGTGCGCCGTGCAGGGTGCACAACTCGCGGCAGCGCTTCATAAACGGCACGGAGGCGCGCACAAAATTCATATTCCCCGCAATCGGCTCAATCATCAGGCATGCCAGCTCAGACCCGTGCAGTTTGAACGCGTCTTCAAGTTGCTCGATGTTGTTGTACTCCAGCACCAGCGTGTGCTGCACCACCTCCAACGGCACTCCGGCGCTGGTGGGGTTGCCAAACGTGGCCAGGCCGGAGCCGGCTTTGACCAGCAGCGCATCGGCGTGGCCGTGGTAGCAACCCTCAAATTTGACGAACTTGCTGCGCCCGGTGGCACCGCGTGCGAGGCGGATGGCGGTCATGGCGGCCTCGGTGCCGGAGCTGACCAGGCGCACCATGTCCATGCTGGGCACCAGGTGCAAAATTTCTTCAACCAGCTCAATTTCGCGCTCGGTGGGTGCGCCGAACGAGAAGCCTTCCAGCGCGGCGCTTTGCACGGCCTCCAGAACAGCCGGATGACCGTGGCCCAAAATCATGGGCCCCCATGAGCCGATGTAGTCGATGTAACGCTGGTCGTTGGCATCCCAAAAGTACGCACCTTGAGCGCGTTTGACGAAGCGGGGCGTGCCGCCAACTGCTTTGAAGGCTCGTACGGGCGAGTTCACGCCGCCGGGGATCACGCGACGGGCGCGCTCAAAAAGGGCCAGGTTGTGGTCAGTGCGGGCAGAGGTCATTTCAGTGTCTTGTGTCATGAGCGGGAAAGTCAAAAAGCAGGTCAGGAGGGAGTTCCGACGTGGGGGCGCCTGGGTCGGCCGCGTCGTCGCTATCGTCGTCTCCGTCCGGTTGAGCCCAAAAAAGGCGGTCGGGGATGACGTGGCCCATGCCCGGCCTGAAGCCACCGTTTAGGCAGCGGTCCAGATAACCCAACGCTTCAGTCACAGATTCGGGCAGGTCGGTGCCGTTGGCCATCAAAGCGGCCAACGCTGCCGAAAGCGTGTCCCCGGCACCTGAAAATATCGCTTCAAAGCGCTCGTATTTCTCGCTGGCCATCACAGTTTGGGGCGAGGCCAGAACGTTGTCGATGAACTGGTCTGGCAGGGGAATGCCGGTGACCAGGGTGTAGGGCACACCAAACTCTTGGGCGGCGCGGGCAATATCGCGTGCGGTGGGGTTTTTGTCGCCGCTCCAGTCGGGTAGCAGCCAGCGCCACAGGGTGCTGTGGTTGCCGGTCAATACGGTGGTTTGCGGTAGTAACAGTTCTTTGAAGGCGTCCAGGTAGGTGTCGATCTGTGGCTCGCTCCACCAAGATAGGTTGGGCATGTAAGCCACCAGCGGTACGTCGGCATAGTCTGCTGCGATCTCGGCTATGGCGCTTAAATTTTCGGGGGAACCCACAAAGCCGACTTTGATGACCTGAACTCGCATGTCTTCCAGCACAGCGCGCGCCTGGTCGGTGACGGCTTCGTCATCAAAGGCATAAAAATCGACAATTTCGGCAGTGTCACGCACATAGGCACCGGTGACCACAGGCAGAGCGTGGCCCCCCACGGACGCCACGGCGGTGATGTCGCCCGACAAACCACCTGACCCGCTGGGGTCGTTGGCGTTGAACACCAGCACGCAGGCGGGGGAGTCGTCGCCGTCTTCCACAGCGACGTCACTCGGGTCACTGTCTAGCGAGCGGTCGGACGAGAGTGGGAAGGGTGAGCTTGGGGATTTTGGAGAGGTGGGGGAGGCGGACATGGGGCAAACGCGTGACATCGACGGCCTGGGCCTCAGGCAGAATATTGCAGTGGGTGTTGCTACCAGCATGAATGGCTCACAACGCGTCTATACAATGACTTTATTCTATTAGAAGGCAATGCGTGTTGTGACAGAAACTAAAACTTGGATGTGTTTGATTTGCGGCTGGATTTACGATGAAACAGTGGGCTCACCCGAGCACGGCATCGCACCTGGCACGGCGTGGAGTGATGTTCCCATGAACTGGACCTGCCCTGAGTGCGGGGCCCGCAAAGAAGATTTTGAAATGGTTCAAATCTAGGTTTTAGCAGCACCAAGCCATGCTGCTGACCCTGGGACTGTCCGTCATTGATCACCTCCAACTGAGGAGCACCGTCTTGTGAATGAAACCGGATCGACTTTCAAAGTGCTGGTCATTGATGACAGCAATACCATCCGGCGCAGTGCCGAGATTTTTCTCAAGCAAGGTGGTCACGAGGTCATGCTGGCCGAAGACGGCTTTGACGCGCTGGCCAAAGTTAACGACTACCAGCCGCACCTGATCTTCTGCGATATTTTGATGCCCCGTCTGGACGGTTATCAAACCTGCGCCATCATCAAACGCAATGCCAAATTTGCTGGCGTTCCGGTGGTCATGCTGTCGTCCAAAGACGGCGTGTTTGACAAGGCGCGCGGGCGCATGGTCGGTGCGCAAGATTACCTGACCAAGCCATTTACCAAGGACCAGTTGCTGCAGGCCGTGCAGCAGTTTGGCGTGCATTTGCAAGGGGAAACCTGATGTCTGTTCAAAAAGTGTTGATTATTGATGACTCCCGAACGGAGCTGATGTTTCTGACCGACCTGCTCACCAAAAATGGCATGGCTGTGCGTACCGCGCAGGGGGCTGATGAGGCCTTCAAGCGCCTGGCGGAAGAGCGCCCTGATCTGATCTTGATGGACGTGGTAATGCCGGGTCAAAATGGTTTTCAGCTGACGCGCTCTATCACCCGCACGCCCGAATACGCAGGTATTCCCATCATCTTGTGCACCAGTAAAAACCTGGAAACCGACCGCGTTTGGGGCATGCGACAGGGCGCGCGGGACTACATTACCAAACCGGTCAACGGGCCTGAGTTGTTCGAGAAAATCAAGGCGTTGGGTTGATCCCATGGCCAATCGCGCAGCGCTCAGAGAACTTCAAACCCGGTTGGCCTCCAGGCTACAGACGGCTCGCACTGAAGGCGTGTCCATCTCCTGGCTGGCTGTCAAGGCGGGCGACAGCCACTACTTGCTGCCGCTGGTTCAGTCGGGAGAAATTTTCCCGCTGGTGAATCTGCAACGCGTTCCCTATTGCCGCATCTGGTTTTCGGGTGTGGTCAATTTGCGCGGGGGGTTGTTTGGCGTGGTGGATTTGGCCGCTTTCCTGGCAGGCGAAAGTCTGCCCGCGCGTTCTGAGCAGTCCTTGGCCGATGCCAGCGTGGTGACCCTGCACGCTGCACTGGACGTGAATTGCGCGCTGATGGTGGACAGCCTGGAGGGCCTGCGCAACGCCCAGGCGTTTGCCACGTCAACCGGGCCATTGACCGACGCGCCCTCGTATTTTGGAAACCGTTATACCGATGCCGCTGGCATCACTTGGCAAGAAATCAATCTTCAGTCGCTGGCGTTGCTACCGCAGTTTCTCAGTATCAGTGCTTAAGTTGTCAGCTAGTCACACGCCCATTACCCGTTAAGGCTTCATCATGTCCGTTGTTGATCAATTTAAAAACCTGTTTTCTAAAAAAGGATCCGCATCGACAGGCGATGCCGAAGCCAGTATTTCTGACCCGTCAGCGACTATGAGCATAGTGCCGACTGAGCTAAGTGCCGAAAACCAGCTGGGCGGTTCTGAGTCGGTGCAGGCTGAAGCCATTCGCACCACCAAGATGACCGCTGCGGCGGGCGCGCACGGTGCACTTGATGTGGAGTCAGGTGATTTCGTCACGCTGCCAGTGTTGGGCCAACGCACGGTGGGGCAACACCAGCGAGTGCTGATTGTGGCTTTAGGCGTGGCATTGCTGGTGCTCGCTGGGGTTACTACTTATGCGTTGAATCAGGCCAATAACGTCGCCCAACAGCTCAGCGCGGCGGGGCAGTCGCTGATGCAATCGCAACGGCTGGCTAAATCGACCTCACAGGCATTAGTGGGTGGTCAAGCGGCCTTTTCTGACGTGAAAGAGAGTGCGGACGTTTTGGCGAAAACATTGCGGGGGTTGAAGTCGGGTGACGATCAACTCAACGTGGGTGCGCTGAGTTCTGACTTTGATGCCGAGCTGGACAAGGTGATGCCGCTGATGGAGCGCGCTGAAAAAAATGCTGCCACTGTGATGGGTCAGCAAAAAACACTGACGCAGGTGAATTCGGCCCTGCGGTTAATCAACCGCCAGTCGTCTGATTTGCTGGAAATTGCCGAATCTATTTCGTCGCTCAAATTGCAACAAAACGCGGGCGCAACCGAAATTTCAGCGGCGGGCCAGTTGGTGATGCTGACGCAGCGCATCGGCAAATCGTCCAACGAGTTTTTGACGGCAGAGGGTGTGGGTGCTGAGGCTGTGTTCTTGTTGGGCAAAGACTTGAATTCCTTCAAGGAAATTTCGCAAGGCTTGCTGCAAGGCAGCCCGGAGCTGCGCCTGACTGCTGCCAAAGACCCACAAACGCGCGAACAATTGGACGCACTTGTCAAGCTTTATGAGCAGACGCGTGTGCAGGCCGGTGCGATTTTGGGCAACTTGCAAGGGTTGGTGTCGGCGCGTGAGGCCCAAGCGTCGATCATTGCGGACAGTGAGCCCATGCGCCGCAGTCTGGAAGAGTTGCAAGGCAAGTTGTCGTCTCGCGCGGGCCTGAGTGCGATGTCTCTGGCTGTGCTGGTCTTGGCGGTGATCGCTGCTCTGCTGTCCGCTTGGGGGCTGGCGCAGGTGCAAGTGATGGACGGTCGCCGTCGTCAGGCCATGGCCGAGAGCCTGCGGCGGGATGCTGAAAATCAGCAGCATGAAGCCAAACGCGTCAACGATGCCAATCAGGCGGCTATTTTGCGACTGATGAATGAGCTGCAATCTGTGGCTGAAGGTGATTTGACCCAGGAAGCCACGGTGACCGAAGACATCACCGGTGCCATCGCCGACTCGGTCAACTACACCATTGAAGAGCTGCGCTCTTTGGTGTCCAACGTGCAAAACACCGCCAGCCGCGTGGCGCAAACCACCTCGGAGGTGGACTTGACGTCCACCGAGCTGTTGGCCGCCTCTAACGAGCAGTTGCACGAGATTCGTGAAACCGGTCGCTCCGTGGTGGACATGGCCTCCCGCATCAACGACGTATCGTCGCAAGCGCAAGAGTCCGCCGCCGTAGC
>JANOLC010000123.1:0-3999 GCA_031419575.1 Burkholderiales bacterium
ATTTCACCCCGTGGTCGAATTCGGCATTCTGGCCAGTGAACTCAAACCCTTCGACCCCATGGACAAGGCGTTTCTGGCGCTGGGCGTTGACCACCTGCCAGAGCAAGGTGTGCATGCCGACTGGACACTGGTGTATGAATACGGACTGGCCCCGGACTTGATGGCCATGACCCACATCTGGCAGGTGCCGGGTAGCTCCATCCACACTGTAGCGATCAAGGGTTCGCACGAAGCGGTGGTGGCGCTGTGCCATCTGCCTGCTGAGCAAGTTAAAGCCATCAACCTGGCAGCGGATGGCATGGCGACTCGCGGTCTGCGCGTGCTCGCCGTGGCCAGCTCAACCTTTGAGGGTAATGCCTGGCCCGATTCACCACACGGGTTCACCTGTGTTTTTCTCGGGCTGGTGGCTCTGGCAGATCCCTTGCGTGATGCCGTGCCGGCTGCCGTGCAGGAATGCCTCACGGCGGGAATCCGGGTGGTAATGATCACGGGGGATCACCCCGTGACAGCGCTGGCCATTGCCGCGCAAGCCGGGTTGGGTGGCTACCCGCCAGACAAGGCGGCGGGTAGCGACAAGGGCGATATGACTGTGATGGCAGGCACCGAGTTGCAGACTCTTGGTGCCGAGGCGTTGCACCAGCGCGTGGCAGCCGTCACCGTGTTCGCCCGCGTCAAGCCCGAGCAAAAGCTGCGCATTGTGGAAGCCTTGAAGCAAACCGGTCAGGTGGTTGCCATGACCGGTGACGGGGTGAATGATGCCCCGTCGCTCAAGGCTGCGCACATCGGCATCGCCATGGGCAAACGCGGCACGGATGTGGCACGCGAGGCCTCGTCACTGGTGCTGCTGGACGATGACTTTGGAGCTATCGTGCACGCCATTCGCCTGGGGCGGCGCATTTACGACAACCTGCTCAAAGCCATGGCATTTGTGCTGGCCGTGCACGTGCCCATTGCCGGGCTGTCTTTGCTGCCCCTGCTGTTTGGCTTGCCACTGGTGTTCACACCGGTGCACATTGCGTTTCTGGAGTTGCTGATCGACCCAGTGTGCTCCATCGTGTTTGAAGCCGAAGACGAAGAAGCCGATGTCATGACCCGCCCACCGCGTGACCCCGCAGCACCGCTGTTTTCCGGTGCGCTGATCTTGTCCAGCCTGCTTCAAGGCGGCCTGGTGTTGCTGGCGGTTGGCGGTCTTTTTGTGGGGCTGTTGCAGGCCAGCGTTCCCGAGGCCCTGGCCCGTGCCGCGAGCTTTACAGCACTGGTGTTTTGCAGCTTGGCGCTGATCATTGCCAACCGGTCGTTCTCAGATGGGCTGATGCTGGCATTGCGCCGCCCCAACCCGGCTTTGTGGCGCGTGGTGGCTGGCGCGCTGGCCTTGCTGTGTGCCGTGCTGTACATCGCACCACTGCGCAAACTGTTTCGCTTTGACCCGTTGACACCCGACCTGCTGGGGGTTGCCCTGGCACTGGGGATAGCCGTGCTGTTGGTGATTGCAGGGGTCAAGCAACTGCAGGGTCGCTATAAAAAATAGAGCAAACTATTGATTACTGACAAGGACTTAGGCGCTATTTTGTATAAATCAAGCTACCCTAGGGCAATAAACCGTTCGGCTCGTGCTGCGTGAACCACTGCGGTCAAGTCACTCAGCAACGTGTCCACCGGCGCGCGGCCTGCGAGCCACGAGTTGGGCTCCGCAAACCACTCGGCCATCTCTAGCGGTTCATGCACATCAGCCAGTTCATCAAATAGTAGTTTGAGCTGGGGGTGTGGCTCCAGCGTGAAGCTGTTGAACTGAAACCATGGCAGCCAGTCTTGTGATTGCCATTGGAAGCAAATCACTTTTCGGCGGAAAATCCAGGAGTCCAACAAGTCTTCATCCGGCCCGCCGCGCGTTTGAAAATGAGTTAGTACCTCGGCTTTGCGTGCCAGTCCGCCCGTGTCACGGTAAGCATCCAGCATCGCCAAAAATTGCTGGTCAGCGCGGCGCTCCAATGCCAACTGGTGGGGGCAGCTCTGCGGCTTGTAGGCAAACGACATATCCAGGTCACGTGTGACTGAAAACATCGGTTTCGGTGGGTTTGGAAATAGGCGGTGCATGGGGTCTTTTCAATGACTGGGCATGCCTAAGAAAGGCCAGTTGCGCCGCGTCACACCTTGCTTGCGGGCAGGCAAGTGCAGGGTGGGGCGCACCACTTGGCCATTAGTCACCGTGTGAGATGGCGTAACTGTGGTGGCAAGGCCGCTGGCATTTGAGTCACTAGAGCCACTGTGGTCGGTGCTTGCTGCTGGACTGTTCGCTGTGCCTTTGCCCACATCGGGGTGACTGGCGGTGAAAGAGGGGGTGTGCACAAAAGGGGTCATGGAATGCTCCTTGCGTTTGAATTGACGGGAATTTCAGCTCACTGGGAGGTTGTAGCTGCGAACGCCTGACGGCGTCTGTGCGCTAACGAACATGCCCTGAATTTCCCTAATTGCCTCGTGTTCGCCATCGCACAGACCGCCTTTTTTCCAAAGCCTACTGTGCGGCCATGGACACCACCACACCCCTTAGACCTCAAACCGCTTTGGCTGAGCGCACTGCGTCGTCTGCCCCGCCCGGCACACTGGGCTTGAGTTTGTGGGTGGCGCGGGCGCGCCCAAGGCTTGCCTTGCTGACCTTGGGCGGCGTGTTGTGGGGTGCTACCGCGAGCCCTGGCCTGGCTGCCATGGCCGATCTGCAAGCACGGTACGCGGCGTTGCAAACACAGCTGGCTCAAAGCCCTTTTCATCGGCCGTTGGTGCTGGCATCGGTGGAGTCAGCTGACCGCTTGACGGGGGACATTGATGCCGTGGTCAACCACCCGTTTGCTTCGCTCAGTAGCCAGCTGAGCGACGCCAACCATTGGTGCGACGTCATGATCCTGCACATCAACACTAAATATTGTCGGGCTGGGTTTGGCACCCAGGGCAATGCTGCCGACATGGTCGTGAACGTCAGCATCGGCAAGAAAACACCTGAGGTATTGACTGATGCCATGCGAATTGAATTTGCCTTCGCCGTGGTCGCCCGCACGCCGGACTATTTTGAGGTCTTGCTCAGCGCCAAAAACGGCCCACTGGGCACCAGTGACTACCGCTTGCGGCTGCAAGCCATTGCGTTACCCCAATCCAAAACCTATTTGCGTCTGACCTACTCCTATGCGGCCAACCTGCTGGGCCGCGTGGCGATGCAGACCTATCTCGGCACGGTGGGGCGTGGCAAAGTGGGGTTCACCTCAACAGGAACCGGGCCGGATGGCCGACCGGTCTATATCGACGGCATGCGCGCTTTGGTGGAGCGCAACGCCATGCGGTACTACCTGGCGATTGACAGCTACCTGCAGTTCACCGAGGGGCCAGCGTCCGCCCAAGTCGAGAAACGCCTGCAAGCCTGGTACACGGCGATTGAGCAATACCCGCACCAGTTGCACGACGTGGAGCGGGCTGATTACATGGCGATGAAACGTGCTGAAGTACTGCGTCAACAAGCAGTGCCGTGATGTCACCCTCAAGTCACCCCCCAATCCCATCCGCCCGCAATTTCAGCACCCGATCTGCCCGCGCCGCTGCAGCTTCTGAATGCGTGACCAGGACCAGCGATGCGCCGTGGGTGCGGGTCTGGGCGATCAGCGCGTCCATCACGCGCTCGGCGGTGGTGGGGTCCAGGTTGCCGGTAGGCTCATCGGCCAGTAGAAGGGTGGGGTGGTGAATGAGCGCACGGGCGATGGAGACGCGTTGCAACTGGCCACCGCTGAGCTGCTGTGGCAGGCGCGCGCCCAAGCCTTCCAGCCCAACGGCGGTGAGCATGGACTGGATGCGGGCATCACGTTCAGCGGCGCTGTCCTTTCCCTGCAGTAGCAACAGTGGCAAGCCCACGTTCTGCGCCACGTCCAAGTGTGGCAGCACGTGAAAGGCCTGGAACACAAAGCCGACCTTTTCACGCCGCAGCAAGGCCTTCTGGTCGTCGCTCAATGTGCCCAAGTC
>JANOLC010000124.1:0-2057 GCA_031419575.1 Burkholderiales bacterium
CCCAACAAGGCAAGGCCATGCTTGCGACCTCGCACAACAAGCTGGCGGCTGAATTGGTGGGGATCAATACCAAGTCCGTTTTGTTGTTGTCGTTTGTGCTGTCTGGGGCACTGGGCGCATTGGGCGGCGTTTTGCTTGCGCCCATGACCTACACATCCTATGACGTGGGCATCATGCTGGGCCTTAAAGGATTCGTGGCCGCGACGCTGGGTGGTCTGGGCAGCGGCATGGGTGCGGTAGTGGGTGGCTTGTTGCTGGGAGTTCTGGAAGCCCTGACGGCCGGTTATATCTCGTCGGCCTACAAGGATGCCATGCCTTTTGTTTTGATTTTACTGGTGCTGTTTTGTATGCCTAGCGGATTGTTTGGTGCCAGATCTATAGACCGGGTTTGAGCCTGGAGAAACTTTGCATGAACAAACTCTCATCTTCTAGTCGGGGTCTGCTGATTCTGGCGGTCGTTTTGCTGTGTCTGCCACTGATTTTGCCGAACACCTTTTATTTCGACGTGGCCACCCGCATGGCCATCAATGCAGTGGTTGCCATTGGCCTGAACCTGCTGATTGGCTACACCGGGCAAATCAGTCTGGGGCACGCAGGTTTTTTTGGCCTGGGGGCTTACGCCTCGGCCATTTTGACGTCGCGCTACGGTTGGCCTTCTGCGTTGGCCCTGGTAGCTGCGGCCGTGGTAGTAGCGGCTCTGGCTTTGCTGGTTGCGCGTCCTGTGCTGCGCCTCAAGGGGCACTACCTGGCCATGGCGACTTTGGGACTGGGCATCATCATCATGATTGTGCTCACCAATGAATCCGCGCTGACTGGCGGACCGGACGGTATGGCGGTGCCGGCATTCGTCGTGTTCGGCTGGGAAGTCAGTGGCGAGAAGACCTGGTACGCCGTCTGTGCCGCCCTGTTGCTGCTGATGGCCTGGGCGGCCACAAACCTGATCAACGCGCCGGGAGGGCGGGCCTTGCAAGCCATTCACGGCTCAGAGATAGCCGCCTTCGCCGTGGGCGTGGACGTGACGGCAATGAAGGTGCGGGTGTTTGTGTTGTCCGCCGTTGTGGCCAGCGTGATGGGCAGCCTGAGCGCCCACTATGTCGGTTTTGTCACGCCTGGTATAGCCGGCTTTCATCACTCGATTGAGCTGGTGACCATGGTGGTGCTGGGTGGCATGGCTTCCGTGTTCGGCTCCATTGTGGGAGCGGTTGTATTGACGCTGCTGCCCCAACTGCTCTCCACGCTGGAAGGCTGGGAAACCGTGGCCTTCGGCATGGTGCTCATGACAAGCATGATCTTTTTGCCTAAAGGCGTGGTGCCCACCTTGCGCACCAGACTGAACCGGGGCAAGGTGTGAACTCCCTCGAAGTTAAATCACTGAGCAAGGTCTTCGGCGGCCTGCATGCGGTGCAGGATATGAGCTTTAACGTGCTCAAGGGCACGGTTCACTCGCTGATCGGGCCGAACGGCGCTGGCAAAACCACGCTGATTAACCTCATCACAGGCATGTACACCCCGACCTCCGGTCAAGTGTCGTTTGAGTCCCGCAACATCACCGGCATTGCCCCGCAGAAGCTGCCCGCACTCGGCATGGCGCGAACCTTTCAGAATCTGCAGGTGTGCATGAACATGAGCGCCGTTGAGAACGTGATGGTTGGTGCGCATCTGCGGCAAAACAGCGGTTTGATGGCAGGGCTGCTGTCCTTGCCCCGCTTGCGCGCGAACGACCGGGCTTGCCGCGCTGAAGCACTGGAGGCGATGGCCCAGGTGGGAGTTGCGGCCTATGCAGATGCGCAGGCCAGCCAGATGTCCTATGGCGCTCTCAAGCGCCTTGAAATTGCGCGCGCACTCATGATCCACCCGACCATGGTGCTGATGGATGAACCTGCGGCCGGCCTTAACCCAACCGAGACCGCTGAAGTCGGTGAACTGATAAGGCGTCTGGCGGACAAGGGACTGACGATTTTGCTGGTCGAGCATGACATGCCGCTGGTCATGAGTATCTCCAACACCATCACCGTGTTGAATTACGGCAAGAAACTGGCCGAAGGGACGCCGACAGA
>JANOLC010000125.1:0-7273 GCA_031419575.1 Burkholderiales bacterium
CGTTTCATGGTTTCCTTCAGCTTCTTTCAAATGAGCCCATTGTCAACCGGGCCGGTTGCCGCAGATATTAGGGGCAACGGGGTAAAAATCAAGTTTCACATGGCGAATGCACATGGGATTTGCGGTTATTTCCCCCGCGACGACCCCACATGTAGCGGGCGAAAAACAGTGGCATCCGCGTAAAAATCCGGGTTTTCGTTGGCGGCCCACCACCCCGGAACACCTAACACGGGCAAGTGCGCAAATGGTTTGGTCGCCAGCTTGGCGGCACTAAGATCATTGGCCACCCAGGCGTCCAGATCTGCCATCGAGTGTGATGCGGGATGTACCCTGTACACGTGCGCCGTAATGGGTTTGCGGGGCGACATCAATTTTTCCATCAAGGCATGGCCAAACAAAACCAGTCTAGTCTGGCTCCACAACGGGCGCAGGGTAATGAACAAGGTATGCCAGTCCTTGATCACCAACGCATCCCAGAGCACATCAGGCGCCACGAGCAAAGCTGCGTTCTCGTCAAAAACGGTCAGCGCATCCCGTACGACGCCGCGCACTCGTCCCACCCCCGCCTTTTCAATCTCGGCGGCCTGCAGCTGGTTCAGGCGGGTTTTGGTCCGGGGGTAATGAATCCAGCACAGTCCATTCAGAAAATCGTGCAGATTGTCTCGCGTGGGCACCTGCCCACTCTCAAAAATAAAATACTCATAGGCCTGCCTCTCAGGCAAAGCCGCTTGAGGCACAAAGGAAACTGGAGCCGCGCAAGTACGGTTCAACGCTTCACAAACGGACTCGTTTTTCAACCATGCCTGTTCAACAGATGATCCAATCGCCCGAATGGGTGACAGCCAGGCCGCATGCCAATCACAGCCAGGATTCGCCGGACTCATAGGCAAGGAAAAAACCGCAAACCGTCAGGCCGAACGCAACAAATACACATCATGCAGGCCATCTTTGCCCTTGATGGACAGGCCGGTCCGAATCTCGTAGTCAAATCGTTGGCGGGTCAATGCATAGCAAGACCCGGACACCTGAATTCTGCCCGGCAACCCTTGAGATTCCATGCGCGAAGCCACATTCACCACATCACCCCACACATCAAACACTTGACGCGATTGACCAATCACACCGGCAACCAGCTCGCCCGAGGCGATGCCAATACGCAGGGCAATACCGGGATGACTGCGGACAGCATTGAGCATCTCCTGGGCAAGTTCAACCATCACACAGGCATGGTCAACTACTGGCTCTGGCGCACCCGCAGCAACCATATAAGCATCCCCAATAGTTTTGATTTTGGTGAGACCCTTACCTTCAACGCATCGGTCAAAGCTCGCAAAAATATCAGCAAGCATAGTGACCAGGGCTTCCGGGTTCATTCTTTCGGCAATGCGGGTGAAGCCCACAATGTCCGCAAACAAGATGGTGCAGTTGGCGTGGCGCTCCGCAAACGTCTCCCCTTTTGCCAGAAGGCGTTCAGCAATTGATCGGGGAAACATGCCACTCACCAGACCGACAAACCGATTGTTGGCTGTATGCAGATAGCGCTCCATCCGGTTGATGTCGCCTGAAAAGACATGCAGCATCAAATACAACACAGCCATGGCAAAAAAATTATTCACCCAGGTTCCACCACGACGCACGTCATCAGGCAAGGCATAAGGCGTTACAAATCCAAAGTTGGAACTGGCCAGAAAAATGAACGCAACAATGCACGTTATCGGAATACCATGGGCGAGCCAGTCGTTTTCTTCTTTGAGCATCAGGTAGGCCGCGACTGCCAGCGGGATCAAAAAATGATGCATGGAGCGCGGTATCTGTTGACTGGGCACGTCCAGGAGCAGAGCCATTCCGACAATGATGCCGAACATACTCACGGCCAATAAAGCGACGGCAGCTTCGAGGTACCTTCGGGTTGTCAGAACCCAAGCCGAAACCCCAAAAACAACCATGCTGGCTGGGGCAAGGGACATGAGCCAGTGCCCACCCAGAGCGAAGTAGACAGCCCAATAAGCACCAATCAAAACGACAACTGCACTTGTGGCGACCACCATGACGCGCGTACGGCGGGAATGAGTCGCTCGCAAATCACGCTGCATCATGTAACTTACATGGGCAGCATCGTCCGATTCATTGCGGGCCATAAGAACAGACTCAACCCACCAGCTTCCATGGCAACGCTTCCCCCGACCGCAGTGGCTTCAGCTCAGCCTGCCCAAAGGCAAAACTCTCGGGGGGGGTCCAGCTTTCGCGCTTGAGCGTGACAGTGCCTGTATTACGCGGCAGGCCATAAAAATCAGCCCCGTTGAAGCTGGCAAAGGCTTCCAGTTGGTCTAACGCACCGACGGCATCAAACGCTTCGGCATACAGCTCCATGGCGGCATGAGCGGTGTAGCAGCCCGCGCAGCCCGTGGCGTGTTCCTTGAGGTGGGCTGGGTGAGGAGCGCTGTCCGTGCCCAAAAAGAATTTGGCGCTGCCACTGGTGGCCGCCTGAACCAGCGCCAGGCGATGCGTCTCGCGTTTGAGCACAGGCAAGCAGTAGTAATGGGGGCGGATGCCGCCTGTGAAGATGGCGTTGCGGTTGTATAGCAGGTGGTGCGCCGTGATGGTGGCGCCGGTGAACCGGTCCGCTTCCCGCACGTACTGGGCGGCCTCACGCGTGGTGATGTGCTCAAACACAATTTTCAACTCGGGAAAGTCGCGGCGCAGTGGAATCAATTGGGTGTCGATGAACACGGCTTCGCGGTCAAACAGGTCAATGTCCGGGCTGGTCACCTCGCCATGCACCAGCAGCAGCAGGCCCGCGCGCTGCATGGCTTCCAGTGTTTTGTAGGTTTTGCGCAGGTCAGTCACACCGGCATCGCTGTTGGTGGTAGCCCCGGCGGGGTACAGCTTGACGGCCACCACACCTGCATCTGCGGCGCGCTTGATTTCGTCGGCAGGCAGGTTGTCGGTGAGATAAAGCGTCATCAGCGGCTCAAACATCACGCCGGGCGGCACAGCAGCCCGGATGCGCTGCGCATAGGCCAAGGCCTGCACGGCCGTGGTGACTGGCGGCTTCAGGTTGGGCATGATGATGGCGCGGCCGAACTGGGCGGCGGTGTGCGGCACCACCGTGACCAGCGCATCGCCATCGCGTACGTGCAAGTGCCAGTCGTCAGGGCGGGTAATCGTCAGCGTGGAAATCGAAGTGGTTGCGGGGGTGGAGATATCAGTCATAGCAGCTATTGTCCCAAATCCTTAGCAGCACTTGGGCACCTTTCAGCCGCTCAAAACGGAACCTGGTCCGTCGGAAATTTCCAGAAATCCCGCAGCAAATAACTCACGGGCATTTTCAGCGGCGTGTTCCTGGGCGCAATAGGGCTCAAGAACCACTTGTCGTAAATCGGGTAAATCTCGCGGCTCACAATCAGGCGACGCATCTCGTCGTCTACCAATTTCTTGAAATTCGGATCATTCTTGGGCAGCATGATGGCCAGTGGCTCGGTGGTCAAAAACTTGCCTACCACTTTGAGCGCCTCGGGCTTGGCCCGGTTGGCCGCCAGCCCAAACAGCAGCACATCGTCCATGACAAAGGCATCGGCCTCGCCGCTCTCCACCATGTCAATGGCCTTGGCGTGGTCAGGTGCTTCGATGATTTTGAGGTTTAACCCACGGTCGCGATTGACTTGCTCCAGCGCCTTCAGGGGCGTGGTGGACTTGGTAGACACCACCTTTCGACCCTGCAAGTCTTCCATGCGCTCGATACCGGAACCGGTCTTGACCAGCAAACGTGCGCCTGTGATGAAGTGTGGAATGGTGAAGCCGACCTTCTGGCGCCGCTCGGCATTGTTGGTGGTGGAGCCACACTCCATGTCGGCCTTGCCCTGCGCCACGGTATCAATACGGTTTGAGGGCGTGACCATCAACAACTCGACCGCCATATTTTTGGCACCCGTCTTTTTGCGCACGGCCTCTGCAATTTTCAGGCACAAGTCCAACGCGTACCCCACGGGCTTTTTGTCACCATCCAGATAAGAAAATGGAATCGATGACTCCCGATGCGCCAGCACCAGCTTGCCGCCCGCCGCCACACGCTCCAGCACGGTTTGTGCCAATGCGGTCGACATGCAGCAGCCCAATAAAGCCACCGCCAAGGCCCCACTCCAATGCAATCGCTTCATACTTTCAAATCCTTAGTTGGGTAACTGCCTTGCGCCACCAAATAGTCCCACAACGCCTGTGCAGAGCGCTTGTACGCTGTACCGCGTTGCGACTCTTTGCCCGAGGGAATTTCCCGGTAGGCGCGCACGTCCATGGTGATCTCCAGCCCCTTCATGTCTGGCGGCACGGCACTCACCAACCGCTTGGCGCGCAGCTCTTTTTTGACAGCACTGTAGGGCAAAAAGGCGATGCCGTGGCCCTCCAACGCCATGGCTTTCAGGCCCTCGGCCATGTCGGTTTCATACACCCGGTCGAAGTGAATCGCTGTACCGGACTGCTGCAAGATCAAATCCACCATCTGCCCCAGATAGGCCCCGGGCGCGTAACCCAGGTAAGGCAACAAACGGTTGGGCTGCCCCGGCACCTTGAACATGGGTGCGCCATCTGCATCGGGTTTCACATACGGAGCCACCACCTCCTGACCCAGGCTCACCATTTCATAGCGGCTGGCGTCCAGCTGGATCGGCTGCGCCGGGTGGTGGTAGGCAATCAGCACGTCGCAACTGCCCTCTACCATGCGCAGCACGGCGTCGTGCACGTTGAGGGCAATCAGTCGACTCTTGATGGGGCCAAAGTTCTCGCGCAGCGTGGACACCCAGGCCGGGAAAAACGTGAAGGCCAGCGTGTGTGGCACGGCAAACTCGATCACGTCCTGACCGGCTGAGGTATGGCCGCGCAACATGGCACGCGTGCTTTGCAGGGCCTGCAGCATCTCCAGCGACTGGTCGTACAGCGTCTGCCCTGCCGGGGTGAGGCGTGTGGGGTAGCTGCTGCGGTCCACCAGGTCGGTGCCCGCCCAGGCTTCCAGCGACTGGATGCGCCGTGAAAAGGCTGGCTGCGTGACATGGCGCAATTGGGCCGATCGGCTAAAGCTACGCGTTTCAGCCAGGCTGACGAAATCTTCAAGCCATTTGGTTTCCATGACGATCTTGTCTCATTACTCTTTTTTTAATAGCAAACTATCCATAGTTTACGGGGACTAAAGAGCTATTTTATCCTCAACCGGGTCACCGGACTGCTGTTGCAGCGCCCACATGTCCGCATAGCGCCCACCCAAAGCCAGCAGCGCCGCATGGTTGCCACGCTCGATGATGCGTCCAGCGTCCATCACCAGAATCTCATGCGCGTCCACCACGGTGGAGAGCCTGTGCGCAATCACCAGTGTGGTCTTGTTTTGCGCCACGCTTTGCAGCTCGGCCTGAATGGCACGCTCGTTGGCAGAGTCCAGCGCGCTGGTGGCCTCGTCAAAAATCAGGATGGGCGGGTTCTTCAGCAGGGTGCGGGCAATCGCCACGCGCTGCTTTTCACCGCCCGACAATTTCAGCCCCCGTTCACCCACCATGGTGCTGTAGCCCGCTGGCGTGGCGGCAATGAAGTTATGGATGTGCGCGGATGCGGCCGCTTCTTCCACTTGCGCACGGGTCGCGCCAGGCTGGCCGTAGGCGATGTTGTATTCGACCGTGTCGTTGAACAGCACGGTATCTTGGGGCACGATGCCAATGGCTTGGCGCACGCTGGCCTGGGTCACCTGCTTGATGTCCTGCCCGGCAATCAAAATGCGACCTTCCTGAACATCGTAAAACCGAAACATCAAACGCGCCAGGGTCGATTTACCCGAACCCGATGGGCCCACCACGGCGACTGTTTTGCCCGCCGGAATGTCAAAGCTGATGTGGTGCAGGATGGGGCGACCGCTGGAAGGAACACCTGCAGTGGCAGGGTCATAGGCAAAGCTGACATCGTCAAACTTCACCGCACTGGACACGCTCACATTCAGCGCCGTGGCACCGGGCACATCGGCAATTTCGCGCTCACGCTCCATCAGCGTGAACATTTTTTCAAGATCAGTCAGGCTCTGCTTGATTTCGCGGTAAATCACACCCAGAAAATTCAGTGGGATGTAGAGCTGGATCATGAAGGCGTTGACCATCACCAGGTCGCCCAGCGTCATGCGGCCGTCCGCCACACCCTGCGTGGCACGCCACAACATGGCAACAAGCGCGGTGGCAATGATGAGCTGCTGGCCGGTGTTAAGCAGACTCAGCGTGGTCTGGCTTTTGACGGCTGCACGGCGGTACTTTTCCAGGTTCTCGTCGTAGCGTTTGGCCTCGAATTCTTCGTTGTTGAAGTACTTGACGGTTTCGTAGTTCAGCAGCGAATCAATGGCGCGGCTGTGGGCCGTGCTGTCCATCTCGTTCATCTTCTTGCGAAACTGTGTGCGCCACTCGGTCACGGTAATGGTGAAGGCGATGTACAGCACCAATGCTGCGATGGTGATCCAGGCAAACCACACATCAAACTTCACGGCCAGCAGCGTGAGCACCAGGGTCACTTCAATCAGCGTGGGGATGATGCTGTAGAGCGAATAGCTGATTAACGAATGCACGCCGCGTGTGCCACGCTCGATGTCACGTGTCATGCCACCGGTTTGGCGCTCCAGGTGAAAGCGCAGGCTCATCGCGTGCAGATGGCGGAACACCTGCAGGCTGATGCTACGCGCAGCGCCCTCAGTGGCCTTGGCAAACACCAGCTCGCGCAGCTCGGTAAACAACGAGGTGGACAGGCGCAGCGCCCCGTAACCCATCAAAAGCGCAGCGGGCACGACGATCAGCGCCGTAGGGTCGCCGGGTTTCAGCGTCATGCTGTCCACCAGGTTTTTAAGGAGTAGCGGTACGCCCACATTGGCCAGCTTGGCTCCGACCATAAACGCCAGTGCCGCGATGACTCGCCATTTATAGATCCACAAATACGGAAACAAGCGACTCAGGGTGGACCAGTCCGAGCGTGGAGCGGGGGCGGAAGAAGATGCAGAAGTAGATGCGGATGCACCGGGGTGACCACTTGGGCGCATGAAGGACAATCCTGTTCGTAATTTATTCACGATTGTGCCTATGTCCGCCAATTCAAGCCTCGATATCGTCCAGTTGCCCATCGACAAGGAGCTGGTGCTCAAAGTCATTCCCATGCCGGGCGACTGCAATGCCAACGGCGACATCTTCGGCGGCTGGGTCATGGCGCAGGTCGATCTGGCCGGCTCGGTCATACCCGCGCGCTACACCATGGGCCGCATGGCGAC
>JANOLC010000126.1:0-4988 GCA_031419575.1 Burkholderiales bacterium
GCCATGGGCCTGGTGCTGTTCACCGTGTTGGGCGTTGGCACGTTGATTCACTGGCTGATCCCGGCCATGCCGCTGGCCGTGGCTTTCGCGCTGGCTGCCGTGATCTCGCCAACGGACCCGGTCGCGTTGTCAGCCATCACGGCAGGTACACCGATTCCTCAGCGCATGCGCCACATTCTTGAGGGTGAGTCACTGTTCAATGACGCGTCCGGCCTGGTCTGTATGCGTTTGGCAGTGGCGGCCACGCTGACGGGCTACTTCTCACTGCCCGTTGCTCTGGCCAGCTTTGCCTGGGTAGCGGCAGGTGGTCTGGCGATTGGTTTCGCTGTGACATGGCTGGTGACGCGCGCCAACCCGGGCGGCGCGGTGCTGCTGGGCGATGACGGAGCCGCGCAGATATTGATTACGCTGCTGATCCCCTCGGGGGTCTACCTGCTGGCCGAAGTGCTGCAATGCTCTGGCATTCTGGCGGCGGTGGCGGCGGGCATCACCATGAGTTTTACGCCGCATTCGCACTGGCAGGCCGTCACTCGCATCCGCAGGACCGCCGTGTGGGAAACGGTGCAGTTTGCCGCCAATGGCAGCATTTTTGTGCTGTTGGGCGAGCAGATTCCCTTAATCTTGGCCAGCTCGTCGCACACCGTACGGCTCACGGGGCATCAGAACCCGTGGTGGCTGGGCCTGTACGTGCTGGGCATCGTTGCAGCCCTGGGTTTGCTAAGGTTTGTCTGGGTCTGGGTGTCCATGCGCGGGGCGTTCAAGTGCGCTCCGCCATCTAAAGGCCAAACAACCCCCGGCTACGCGCGCCTGGTGCTGGCCATGTCGCTGGCGGGGGTGCGGGGTGCCATTACGCTGGCAGCCGTATTGACCCTGCCTCTGAAGCTGGCCAACGGTGCCCCTTTTCCGGCGCGTGATCTGGCCATTTTTCTGGCCGCCGGGGTGATTGTGCTGTCGCTGGTGCTGGCTGCTCTGGCGCTGCCACGCACACTTCACGGCCTGGATGTGCCGCTAGACCCGACGCTACGCACTGATGAAAACAGGCTTAGATCCGCCGGTGCCCAAGCCGCCATTGAAGCGATTGGGCACGAGTCCTCGGACTTGGATAGGTTGTCAAGCACGACGAGCCCTCATGCGGAGATCTGCGCACGCTTGGTAGCGCTTTACCAAAGCCGGATCGAGCAATTCGCCACCAATGAGGACGGCGCAATCCCGCCCGAAAACTCCGACGCGCTGGATCGCCAGTTACGCCTGGTTGGCCTGCAGGCCGAGCGCGCGGAGGTGATTCGCTTTGCCCGACAGGAGGGCATCAAGGACTTGAGCCTTCGCAAAATCATTCGAGAGATTGACTTGCAGGAAGCCAGGCATACGTAGCAAAGTCATTGACACATTTCGAGTGGCATATCAAATGCGCCTTAAGTCCCCGTCAACAAATGATAGTTTGCTATATAAAACGTAGCAATTTAAAATCAATCAGTGGGACTAAAAACGATGCAACACCCCACCGGGCGAGCGTCTATACAGGTATCGCCATCCGCTCAAACTCAAGCCGAATAAAGTGCGATCTCGCCTCCCCAGCTTGCTGCCAACAACTGGGCTGGGGCCACTCGGGATGGTTGGGGCTGTCGGGGAAATACTCGGGCTCCAGGGCCAGCCCGGCATGGCGCAGCAGGGGACGGTCGTTGCGGCCGGGCAAGCCAGTGAGGTAGTTGCCGGTGTAAAACTGCAGGCCCGGGTAGCTGGTGAAAAGGTGCATGGCCAGGCGGCCATCCGCGCTGGTCAAGCTTGCGGCGGGTGCGGCGCCATCGTGGCACGCTGCGTCCAGCACAAAACAATGGTCTACACCACCACCACCCAGAGAGAGTTGCGAGTGGGCCTGATTCAACGCCGCACAAAGTCGCGTCGGTTGACTGAAATCAAACGGGGTGGCCTGCACGGCAGCAAGTTCGCCTGTGGGGATGAGGCGTGCATCCACCGGCAGGTAACGCTGCGCGGCCATTTGCAGGGTGTGATCCAGCACATCACCCATATCACCCTGTTCATTGGCACCGTTCAGATTGAAGTAGGCATGGCTGGACAGATTGACCGGGCATGGCGCATCGACCAAAGTGTCAAAGTGGATGGTGACGGCACCGTCAGAGCCGACTTCGTAGGTCACTTGGGCTTGCAGGCGGCCCGGAAAGCCCTGGTCACCCGCTGGCGACACCAGGCCCAGAACCAGTTTGCCGCGGCTGCGTGACAGCAGACTCCAATCGCGTTTGTCAAAGCCGTCTGGCCCACCATGAAGCTGGTTGGTGCCTTCATTGGGCACCAGCCGATGAACTTCGCCCTGTGTTCCGGGAAAGCTGGCCCCCGCGATGCGGTTGGCATACCGCCCAACAATGGCTCCCAGATAACCCGGCTGTGTGCCATACATGCCTGGGTTTTGATGCCCCAGCAAGATCTCGCGCCGCGTAGCTGCGCTATCTCCACCGACCTCGGCCTGACCAGCCATTTCCAGTTCGCACGACAACCAACTGGCTCCCCGGCTGGTGAGGCTGATGTGGGTTCCACCGCCGGTCAGATGAAAAACCTGGGGGGATAGGGACGAGTCGGTCAATTTCGACATGCTGTTCATGGATGGTCAGCCTTCAGATGCATCCAGCGGGGTGTAGTTGAAGTAATCGAAATCGGCGGGCTTTGCACCGCCTGAAAGGTCAAACGCCACCATGCCCACAAAGGCACCAGTGAATGAACCATGCACACCCCGGCCAGCTTCATCCGAGATCAGGCTGGCATCGAGCACCGGCCCCACGTTGATCCAGTCATTGGCAACACGGTACTGCCAGCGAAGTTGCGCATGGTCTACCTGGCAGGCCAAGCCAATAGGTCCCTCGACAGGCAACTGAATCAGCGCTGGCAAGGGGAAATTAGGTTTCGCATCGGGGTAATTGGCTTCGCAACTGATAACCGTCAGGCAACGGCCCAGCACTTCGTGCCAGGTCACACCCAGCGCGTGGTACTTGAACTGGTTGTAGTACAGCGTAAGGCCCGCCACTTGCTGATGGGTTTCAGGGTCAAATTCAACTTGGGTCTCAGCCCGGAACACAAAATGCTCCTGGCGTCGGGCCACCAAAGCCTGTTCAAACCAGCTGCCAATCGACTCCCTGGCGTGCAAACGCAGGGCCTTGCCGGTCAGGCTGAACAAGCGCTCTGGGTACGGTGTGCGCAGCCACTGGAATTCAATCGGCAATTCTCGGTTGGTGAACGTGCTGAGGCAGGGCTTAGCGGGCGCGGCAACTGACAGCGGATTGGGTGCAGGCACTTGAACGGCAGGCACCAGCGGGCCACGGTCCGTGCTTTCCAGGTACAGCCAGTCGTCATCCCGCCACACACATTTTTGCAAGGCGGACTCTCGCCCCAGCGGTGACAACCGGGTGCCGGGCAATGGCCGTGAGCACAGGTGCGTGTGGTACGCCAAGCCGTCGGGCGTTTCCACATACTGACCATGGCCTGCGCGCTGCAAAGGCGCTTGTGGCGCGTCTTTAGTGGTGAGAACGTGCACTTGAGGATGCATTTCATACGGTCCCCAGATGTTGCGCGAGCGTGCCATCGTGACCGCATGGTTGTAGCCCGTGCCGCCTTCGGCCAAAGTCATGTAGTACCAACCGTTGCGCTGGAATACATGTGGCCCCTCCACCAGCCCGAGGTAACTGCCGCGAAACACGTTTTGCGGCTTGCCCAGGAGCTGGCCGCTGGCGGCATCCCATTCCTGCAACAGGATGCCCAGGAAACTGGGCGTTGCCTGATGGCCACCGGGTGCCTCGGTGCGATGGTTGAAGTACATATTCATGAAGTACTTGCGCCCATCGGTGTCGTGAAACAGCGAAGGGTCAAACCCGGAAGAGTTGACGTGAACCGGGTCGCTCCACGGCCCTTCAATACTTGGCGCGGTGACGATGTAGTTGTGCGTGTCCTTGAAGCCGCTGTAGCGTTTGACATCGGTGTACACCAGCCAAAACAGACCGTCGGCATGGGACAGACAGGGTGCCCAGATGCCGCATGAATCCGGGTTGCCACGCATATCAAGTTGCGATGCCCTATCCAACGGGCGCTTGATGAGCGTCCAGTTCACCAGATCGCGGGAATGGTGAATTTGCACGCCGGGATACCACTCGAAGGTGGACGTGGCGATGTAATAGTCTTCATCCACTCGACAAATGGATGGGTCAGGGTTGAAGCCGGGCAGGATGGGGTTGGTAATCATGAATTTAGAAATTAGACGCAATAAGCTAAAACTGGTCAGCTAAACATAGTCAGGCACCACCCATGTCGCGCCTGACGCAGACGATTTGAGGGCCGCATCAATGAATGCCATGCCTTTGACGCCATCGTCCAGGCCGGGGAAGTTGACCTCCGCCGGGATAGGCAGACCGGCATCTGCCGCATGAATTGCCAAAGCGGCCTCGGTGTAGATGTTGGCAAACCCCTCCAGATAACCTTCTGGGTGGCCAGACGGAATGCGTGTCACACGGGCCGCTGCTGCACCTGCTGCTGCGGAGCCCCTGGTCACCAGACGGCGAGACTCGCCCAGCGGGGAATGGATCAAGGTGTTGGGCTCGGCCTGCACCCATTCAATGCTGCCTTTCGTACCGTAAACACGCAAGCGCAGGCCATTTTCGTGACCGGGTGCCACCTGACTCGCCCACAGCATCCCTTTGGCCCCGCCCTGGTAACGCAACAGCATGCTAACGTTGTCATCGAGCCTGCGGCCCGGCACAAAGGTGGTCAGCTCCGCGCAGATTTGGTCCAGCTTCAGCCCGGTCACGTAGTCGGCCAGGTTATAGGCGTGGGTACCAATGTCACCCAGACAACCACCACCGCCCGAGCGGGCTGGGTCGGTGCGCCACTCGGCCTGCTTTTGCCCGGTCTGCTCAATCGGCTCGGTCAACCACTCCTGTGGGTATTCAACTTGTACCAAGCGAATGTCTCCCAACTGGCCTGACGCCACC
>JANOLC010000127.1:0-15443 GCA_031419575.1 Burkholderiales bacterium
CCGGGCCGAAAACGGCAAAGGGGCGGCAGCGGGTGGCGCGTAACGCCTTTAAAGGTGGCCACTGGTTGCAGTTGCGGGAACTGTCTAAGCTGGTGAATGCTGAATGTCGGCAGGCGCGGGAGTTGATTGAGTCCTGTTAGATCAGTCTGATAACAGACGCGAAACAGACCACAGAAAAGCGGCCTGAGTCTCAGGGTGTCATACCCGTTGACAATGAGCTTTTCAACCATGAGGGGCAGTGATGGAAAAATCGGCTCAACAAATTGCCATAGAGGACGATGAACGCTACTTCAAACAAATGAAGGAAGCGCAGAAACGAAACGCCGCTGCGAAGGATTTTTATGGGGCGGCCATATCGGCAAAACTTTCTCTAAAGTCAGACGACCTTCTGCCCTACCGAAACGAAGATGGAGAACCAACTTACTCTGCAAATCAAGGCGCAAAAGCGGCATGTTTTGCGCGTGAAGAGGTAAGTTCAATTTTGCAGTTGCAGCTCCCAATCTTAGAACGCCTTGACGGCATCGACAGCTTGGTTAAGGTTTGCCTTGTTGTCTTGATCTACATCGCCTATAAAGTTACCTGACACCAGCGGATTAACGCGACATCAGGCGAACTTATTACGTGTCAAAAACGAGACACAAAGATTAATGACGGTACTTTTGACGGTACTTTTGAAAAATCAAAATCAAAAACCTAGCATCCATGCGGGTTTTCAGCCTATTTGTGGTTCCGGTCTCGGCACCAATTGATAGTTTCAGACAGTCTCACACCCCCTCAAAACCCGCGTAGTTCATAGCTACAGCGGGTTTTTTATTGCCTCAAGAGATTTCACCGTAAACGGTCTATTAATTCCGCTATTCCCCGTGAAGTTGGGAGGGCAGGCTGGTCAGATGTCGGGTGTGTCGTTCAAATTTTTATTGTGGCGTCCGTGCGCACGCCGGGCTATGGCGCTGCCGAGGTGATTTGACCGAACGCAAGGTGCTGGATAAGTTAAAGTCTTAACCACCACCAACCCAATTGCACACCATGTCCCGCTCAAACCTCCCCTTTGAAATCCATGTCCACGGCCAAGTGCCGCTTCGGGCCGATGTCAATTTTGAGCAATTGCAAGATGCGCTCAAGCCGTTGTGGCGTTATGCGGGCACCCGGTCGCTGGCCGATGGTGCCATTAGTGCCTATGAAGACGAGCCCGGCATCAAGTTTGATGCGCAAGAACACATACTGCAGATGTGTTGGACGGTGGCCGGTGACGAAGACTTCCGTCAATCGCTTGACGAGATGTGCATGAGCTTGAACGAACTGTCTGAAACGGGTTCCACGATCGAGGTCACCTTCTACGACACCGATTTTGACGAAGAAGACGAAGAGTCGGGGGCTGAGTCGCGCGATGACTTCATGATGCTGTTTGTCGGCCCCAACCCAGCTGCCATCATGCAAGTGCAGCGTGACTTGCTGGTGCAAGACCTGATTGGGCTGATGGAGCGCCACTTTGATGGCTCGGAGCTGTCAGGCGTGGTGGCTGAGGTGGACAAGCTGTTTGCCCAGCGTTTTGATGCCCTGGTGAACTCGCTGGAGATTGGCCGCCCACCGCGTGGCAATGGTGGATCAGGAGGCTCAGGTGGTGGCCACGGCGGGCAGGGCCACGGTGGTGGGCGCAAACCACGGCATCTACACTAGCCCATTCAGGGCGCTTGGCAACTCATCTCAGTGCGGCCACCATCGGTGACCTGGCGGCTTGGCGGACCGCCAAACCGCAGTTGAGGACAGTTTTATTGGCTAAAAGCGCCAATAGTCCCCGTTGTATATGAATAGAGTGCTATCATTTTTGATATTTCACAGCGCAAGGATTGACCCATGAACATGCCGGCCACTGCCCCCGCTGACCTAAGCGCACCTCGCCCGCCGTCTGGCCGACCTGAAAAACTGCGCTTGGGCGACGTGCTGGTTCAACAGCGACTGATCTCGCAAGAGCAGTTGCAGCAAACGCTGGAACTGCAACGCCAAACCGGTAAAAAGGTTGGACGATTGCTGATTGAAAGTGGGGTCATTACCGAGGAACTGTTGGCCAACGGCCTGGCGCGCCAGCTGCGCATTCCCTTTGTCAACCTCAAGACCTTTCCGTTTCGGACTGACGTGGTCAAGGTGCTGCCCGAGTCAGCGGCGCGCCGGTTTCGCGCGCTGGTGCTGGAGGACAAGGGCGACTCGCTTTTGGTAGCCCTGGCCGACCCACTGGACTTGTTTGCGTTTGACGAGCTAACCCGCCTGCTCAAGCGCAACATCAGCATTGCCGCCGTGCCGGAGAGCCAGTTGGCCCTGGCGTTTGACCGTTTGTACCGCCGCACTGAAGAAATTAGCGGCCTGGCCCGGGCACTTGAAAAGGACCTGGGTGACGCCGTTGACTTTGGCGAGCTCACCGCCTCGGTCGGGTTGGAGGGTGCACCCGTCGTGCGCCTGCTGCAATCGGTGTTTGAGGATGCCACCCAGGTCGGTGCGTCAGACGTGCATATCGAGCCACAAGAGGCGGGGCTGCAAATTCGCGTGCGAGTTGATGGGGTGTTGCAAACCCAAACCCAGGCCGACAAACGCATTGCCGGGGCTTTGGCACAGCGCCTCAAGTTGATGGCTGGGCTGGATATTTCTGAAAAACGCCTGCCGCAAGACGGCCGTTTCAGTGTGCGCCTGCGTGACCAGACGCTGGATGTGCGCTTGTCAACGTTGCCCACCACGTATGGCGAATCGGTGGTGATGCGTTTGCTCAGCCAAAGCAGCGGCCTGCGCAATTTGGGGCGCATTGGCATGCCGGATGCCATGCTCAAACGTTTTCGTGAAGTGTTGGGCCGCAGCGCCGGGTTGGTGCTGGTCACCGGGCCGACCGGGTCGGGAAAAACCTCTACGCTTTACGCGGCTTTGGGCGAAATCAACGCGGCCGAGCTAAAGGTCATTACCGTGGAAGATCCGGTCGAATTTCGTCTGCCGGGCATCACCCAAGTGCAGGTCAATGAAAAGATTGAACTCACCTTTGCACGGGTGCTGCGTGCTACCTTGCGCCAAGACCCCGACGTGATTTTGGTGGGCGAGATGCGTGATGCTGAAACCGCCGAGATCGGCCTGCGCGCCGCCATTACTGGCCACTTGGTGTTGTCTACTTTGCACACGCGCGACGCGATCAGCACGCCCTTTCGGTTGTTGGACATGGGGGTGCCGTCCTTTATGGTGGCCACCTCACTGCAAGCGGTGATCGCCCAGCGGCTGGTGCGCTTGAATTGCGATGTCTGTGCTGAGCCCCAAGACCCTAGTCCGCAAGAGCAAGAGTGGCTAAATACCATGCTCGCTGGTGGTACACCGTTGAGTCCCAAGCGTGGGCGGGGGTGTTCGGCCTGCAATGGCACGGGTTACTCGGGTCGCCAGGGTGTGTATGAGCTGCTGGAGATGGACACGGTGCTGACGCAAGCGGCCTCGAAAGCCGACCCTGCTGCTTTTTTGAAAGCCGCCAAGGAGCGCATGAAAGGGCAGACGCTGGCGTTTCATGCCCTGGAGTTGGTGAGGCAAGGGCGTACGTCGCTGGCTGAAGCGCTGCGTGTGGGTTTTGATGTGGATGACCAGGACAATACCGACCCCGTAGACGACAAACCCGCCAAGGTCGGCGTAGACGTCCCTAACTTGCAGGATCAGTAATCGATGGCTGCCTATGCATGGCGCGGGCGCAACGCTCGCGGTGAACTGGTCGAAGGCGAACTTGAAGCCATGACCGAGGGCGGCGTGGCCGACCAGTTGATAACCCTGGGCGTGGCCCCAGTGCAGATCAAACTGAGCGTGGCCAAAATCGAATCAACCGAAGATGGCTGGTTTGCACGCCTGAACCGTGCCCCGTTGGTGCTGGACGATTTGCTGGTGTTTTCGCGTCAGATGTACACCTTGAACAAGGCGGGTGTGCCCATTTTGCGGGCCTTTGCGGGGTTGCAGGCCTCGGCCACCAAGCCTGCCATGGTGGACATGCTCAAAGACATTCGCTCCAGCCTGGACCAGGGCCGCGAGTTGTCTGCGGCGCTAGGCCGCCATATTGAAGTTTTTGGTGCGTTTTATGTATCGATGATTCGCGTGGGCGAGATGTCAGGCAAGTTGACCGAGGTGTTTTTGCGTTTGACCGAGCACATGGAGTTTGAGCGCGACGTGCGCGAGCGCATCAAGCAGGCCATCCGGTACCCAGTGTTTGTGATGGCCGCTATGGGTGTGGCCATTGTGGTGTTGAATGTTTTTGTGATCCCGGTTTTTGCCAAGGTGTTTGCCGGGTTCAATGCCGAGCTGCCTCTCATCACACGCGGTTTGTTGGGTTTTTCAAGCTGGATGATTTCGTGGTGGCCGCTATTGCTGGCCGGGGTGATTGGCTCAGTCGTGCTGATTCGTGGCTACTTGCGCACGCCCGAGGGGCGCTACAAGTGGGACGGCCAAAAGCTCAAGCTCCCCATTGTGGGGGACATTATTTTAAAGGCCACGTTAGCCCGGTTTGCCCGCAGCTTTGCACTGTCCAGCCAAAGCGGTGTGCCGCTGGTACAGGCGCTGACCGTGGTGGCGCAAACCGTGGACAATGCGTTTATTGGCAGCCGCATCGAGCAAATGCGCGACGGCATTGAGCGGGGCGAGAGTATTACGCGCTGCGCCACGGCTACGTCCGTGTTTACCCCGGTGGTTCTGCAAATGATCTCCGTGGGTGAAGAAACCGGCGAGCTGGATTCGCTGCTGTTTGAGATTGCCGAAATGTACGAGCGCGACACCGACTACAGCATCAAAGGCTTGTCCGCCGCCATGGAACCCATCATGCTGTCCATCATTGCCGTATTGGTGTTGCTACTGGCATTGGGTGTGTTTTTACCCCTTTGGAACATGGGCCAGGCGTCGATGGGCAAGGGCGGCGGTTAGATGGCCAACGTCGCTGTGCCGTTGCCTGCGCGCGGCGGGAGCCGACGTACCGTTGAGTGGACCCTGCTGATTGGCTTGATCTTGGCGTTGATATTGCTGTTTTCTCGTCAACTTCGCGAAGTGCAGGGGCAGGCGGAGGCTGCTTCCATCAAATCCACCCTAGGGGCATTGCGGGTGGCATTCATCATCAACCAGTTGCAAACCAGCCGGATCCCGACGAACACGGGCACGGGGGCGCAGACTGATCCCATAACTGGCGTGTTGAAGCAACGCAACCCGTTTGAACTATTGCAAAGTCGTCCGCCTAACTATGTTGGCGAAATACCCGCTGTTGAAGGTTCGCAAGCTCCAGCGGGGAGTTGGTCGTTCAACGCCGAATGCGATTGCATTGCCTATCAACCCGTCGATGACCGCTGGTTTTACAGCCCCATCGGCGATACCAGCGCTTCCTTCAAGATCGTTGGCAGTGCGGGCAGCCCATTGCAGTTGGTGGCGAAAGAGGTGTACCTGTGGCGGGGGCAGATTTTGGATTGACGGTTGTTCCTATCTATTAGGGGCTAGGCGGGTGCCGTTAAATAAGACCATTTCAGCAGGCAATTCAAAGTTTAATCGGTGACAAATCAGTGATTTGAGGGCTAAATCTCATGCACAACAGGATACTGATACTATAGAATTTGTTTTGCTAAAGTACTTTTAGATATCGCTGTCTCGGCTTCTTTCAGCTACTTTTATTAATTTTTACCTTAGGCGGACAATATGAAACAAGTGCAACGCGGTTTTACTCTGATTGAGCTGGTCATGGTCATTGTGATTTTGGGTGTGCTGGCCGCTGTGGCGCTGCCCAAGTTTGTTGATTTGAAGGGCGATGCGCAGCAAGCGGCTATGGGGGGTGTTGGGGGTGCGGCAGCGTCAGCGTCTGCGATCAACTATGCCGGTTGCTCAATTGCGACAGCGGCAAGTCAGCCTTTGAAATGCAAGGTCGTCAACACCTGTAGTCATACGGGTGCGGGCAGTATCGCAGCGGCCATGTCGGGTGGAACATTTCCCACTGGCTACACGGCAACATTCACCAGTGGCGCTGGTTCGACCACCAACGGTACGGTGATGAATTGCACACTTACCCTTGCCGGCTACACAGCCTCACCTGCAATCACCTACGATGTGATTGCTGCTGGCAACTAAAGTCCACTGACTATGGTGTGAATTTCGTTCTGCGACTGGTTGCGACTGGTCGCATTGACTTCACGACCTTTATGCTTTGAACAACTGCGCGAGGGTTTCATATCGAAGCCCTCGCGTTTTTCTTGGGAATTCATCTAGCGCTGTAAGCACTTCAAAAACGGCAGTTTTCCAAAAAATTTATATAAAAAGTGCTCTACATCCCCGTCATACTTCAATAGTTTGCTATATAAATAGTAGTAGCTGTTCTGTGCACGACACCATGGCATTGCGTCCACTTTTCTTTGAAATGATGAGTTGCCGAAGAGGGTTATCACAGCGTGCAAGCACACAAGGCTTTACCTTGATTGAGCTGATTCTGGTCATCGTGATGATGGGTGTCCTCGCCGTCTTTGTCGCCCCCAGCTTCAACAGCACCGACTTCAGCGCGCGCGGCCTTCATGATCAAACCTTGGCGTTGCTGCGGTATGCCCAAAAGTCGGCCATCGCCAAGCGGCGCACGGTGTGCGTGGCGTTTACCGCGACCACGGTTTCGCTCACCGTCGCCAGCTTGTCAACAACGACGCTGACATGCGATACGGCACTGGCCGGGGCCGGGGCCAGCAGCACGGTCACCGCCCGTTCTGGCGTGCAGTTCAGCAGCTTTCCGGCCGCATTTAGTTTTGATGCTTTGGGTGCGCCCAGCGCAGCCCAGAGTATTCAGGTGTCCAACAATGTAACCTCAGCAATTACCGTTGAGGCGGTGACTGGCTATGTGCATGACTAGCCCCCGCGCCAGACTCAGCGCTTGTTGTCATGCACGCCAGCACGGCTTTACTCTGATTGAGCTGATCATCTTCATCGTTGTGGTTGGGGCTGGTTTGGCGGGCATTTTGCAAGTTATTCAAACTACGGTGGCCCGCAGCGCTGACCCGGTGGTGGCCAAACAGGCCTTGGCCTTGGCCGATTCAATTTTGGGTGAGGTCGTTCAAAAGGGATTTGATAAAACGGTGGTCAGCCCGCTGACCGGTGTTGCGACCTGTAGCGGCTCAGGCACGACGCGCAACACTTACGACTGTGTTGATGACTACAACGGAAAAACCAAGACCTTATTTTCGGACTGGCCTGCCACACTGAGTGCCTACGACGTGACTATCGTGGTTGGTGCCGCCGCCAATTTGGGTGGGACCACAACCACGTTGACCAAAAAAGTCACCGTGACCGTGTCACGCGGTACGGATGTGTCAGTCACGCTGATGGGCTATCGCAGCAACTATTGAGCTTGCATCCATTTGTCTCAACTCAGCCAGCCCATGCACAGCTTCTACCACCCCGGCGCCCAGTCTCATCGCGGATTCACCATGATCGAGATGGTTATGGTAATTGTCATCATGGGTGTGATTGGTGGCATGGTCGCGGTGTTTCTCAAAAGCCCTATTGATGCTTACACCGATTCTGGCCGTCGCGCGGCACTGACGGACATGGCTGACACCTCAGCCCGGCGCATGGCACGAGACATCAGCAAAGCGCTACCCAACAGCATTCGCCAGGTCATCGGGTCTGGTACGCCTGACACCAGTTGCATTGAGTTCATTCCCACCAAGACGGGGAGTCGCTATCGGGCCGATGACACCGCGCAAGGACTGGACTTTGGTGCCCCGGGCGACACCACCTTCAACATGCTGGGTGACAACTCGATCCTCCCCGCCAATCAAAGAATTGGGGTCGGCGACGTGATTGCCATTTACAACCTGGGTATCACGGGGGCGACGGCCTACAACGGCGACAACACCAGCCCGGTGACACTGGCACCCACCACAGCGGGCACAGTATCCGCCCCCGAGACAATGTTGACGTTCACGGCCAAGCAGTTCCCGCTGCCGTCGCCGGGCAATCGGTTTCAGGTCATCCCGGTCACAGAAAAAGTGGTTTCTTATACCTGCAGCGGTGGTCGCTTACTGCGTAGTGCCAATCATGCTTACAGCAGCATTTGCCCAACGACCGGTACCACGGTGTCGGTGATGGCGACCCATATCAGCTCTTGTAATTTTGTCTATAACGGTTCAGATTTGCAACGTAATGCCTTGGTACAGTTGAATTTAACATTCACGAAAGAGGGTGAGTCGGTCAGTCTGTACCATGAGGTTCATGTGGATAACACACCATAATGCCACTCACTAAATATCGCACCAAGGAGAGCCTGCTGCAGAGCGGGTTTGCTGCCGTTGCAGCTATTTTTCTGGTGGTTGTATTGGCTGCACTGGGTGCCTTTATGCTGAGCTTGTCTAACTCGCAACAAGTCGCCTCGGCACAAGATACCCTGGGCACGCGAGCTTATTGGGCGGCGCGGGCAGGCATGGAGTGGGCGGTGGTGGCGGGGCCGGGTGTGTGCCCAGCAGCAAACATCACGCTGACAGCGCTGGTTGCAGGTGTCGGCCCTGTAGAAATTGATGGTTTTACTATCACCTTCAGGTGTTCCAGAAACGACTACACAGAGGCCGGGGTGACACGCAAGCTTTACCGATTTGAGTCAACTGCCAGCATGGGCACCGGCGTGGGTTCGATCGGATATGTGGAGCGCAGCCTATCGGCAGGGGTTGAACAATAAGCCGCCGCGAGAACTGTTGATTTGGATTTGGTACCAAAATTCAAGTGATTTATTGTTGATGTCCTCGTTGGGATTGTATAGTTAGCTACTAAAATGAGAGCAATGTACGCACCCTGCTTTTTTGCCTGACCTTTGCCAACCCCAAATGATCGCCACTTCAAGCATTCTGACATCCGCCAGCCCACAGGAGCGCCGCTAACCATGCTCTGGCCCTGGCAGCGTCGCGTTTCCGCCGATGTTTTGGTGCTGTCTTGGTGCGCCAAGACACTGGCGTTTGTTGTGGGTCACGTGCTGGCCGATGGCTCCATTGAGGTCAGGCGGCTTGGTGTGGAGCGCCAGGGCATTGACAGCGACGAAGACTTAGCCCGGCGTTTGCAAGGCTTGGGGCTCAAGGGCTACGAGGCGCGCGTCATGCTGCGGCCAGAACAATACCAGTTGCTGCAAATTGATGCGCCGTCGGTCGCCCCTGAAGAGCTGCGCTCAGCAGCGCGTTATCAAATCCGCGATATGCTGGACGTGCACTTGGACGACATCACACTGGACGTGATGCGTGTCGGTGATGGCCGTGAAAAAGGCACCCAGCATTTGTTTGTGGTGGCTGCCACCAATGCGGTGGTTCGAAGCGTGCTGGACTTGGGCCGGGCCCTGCAATGGAATTTGTCCGTCATCGACATTCAGGAAACTGCCCAACGCAACCTGCAAAGCGCGTTGGCCAAGCGCGATGATCGCCTTGAGCGTGCCACCGCCGCGTTGGTGGTGGGTGACGAGAGCCAGGCGGTTTTTACCATCAGCGCAAATGAAGAGTTGTTCTACTCCCGGCGCCTCGAATTGCCCGAGGGCTTCTTGACGGGCTCTTGGGGACAAAGCGTTGTAGCCGCTCCCGTTGTCAGCGATGCCTATGCACCGGTCGAAGAATATGTGCCCAGCTATGGCGGCGGTGGCAGCGCGTATGGGAGTGATTACGGCAAAGCCTCCGCTGGATCAGGCGCGCAGGCTACTGGCGATGTGGCTGCCCACGAGCGTGCGCAGCGGTTTTTGGTAGAGGTGCAGCGTTCCTTGGATCTGTGGGATCGCTCATGGTCTACCATGCCGTTGGCAGGCCTGAGTGTTTACGCGGGGGAGCGCACCGAAGAGTTGGTGCAGTGGCTTAGCCGTGAAATGGGTCAAACCGTACAGGTCATGGATATCAATGCCATGTTTCCTGGGTTTGAAGGCGGTGCGCCTGAAGATCTGGCCCTGTGCTGGCCGCTACTGGGTGCCTTGATGCGAACTGATAACCGTAAGCTGTAGCTCCTTTCGGCCAGCCCCTCCACCATGCCCCAGCAAATCAATCTTTGTACACCCATTCTGCTCACGCAGAAGCGCTACTTTTCTGCGCTCACCATGGTGCAGGCGTTGGCGCTGATTGCGTTGGTGGGTGGTGGCATCACCGCCTACTGGGTGTGGACGCTCAAGCAGGCTACGGCTGGTTTTCGGCAAACGGTGGCAGCCACAGCCACTGAAGTGACCACGTTGAAGGCAGCCATTCAGTCCCGTCAAGTGGTGGCAATGCCGGTGGCCCCAGCTTTGGTGCAAGAGCTGCAAAATCGGCGATTGGAAGACGCACGGCGTGAAAAGATATTGTTTGAATTGCGTCGGGGTTTGTTCAGACCGGGCTGGGGTCAATCCGCACGCATGCAACTGGTGGCACAAACCATCCCACCTGAAGTGTGGGTCACCCAGGTGCAGGCGGATGAAAGACAGATTGATGTTAGCGGCTTTACCGTGGAGCCTGCAGCCTTGAACGAGTGGGTGCAAAAACTGGGTAGCAGCCCGTTGTTGCAAGGCCAAAGTCTGACCACCATCAAGGTGGAACGTGTGGTGGCTGAGGGGGCGGGTGGCGCAGCGACCGCGGTGTCGGGCTTGAATAGTGCGGCGGGCGGTTCACGTATTGGCCCTTTAGCTAGCGGTACGCAAAAGCTGGTGTGGTCATTTAACTTGGTGAGTGCCTTGGCGGCCCCAGTTATCCCTGTCGTGGCCTCAGCGGGTGATGTACCCGGGGGCAAGCCATGAAAAAGTGGTTGGGCGTTCAATTTACTCGCATAGACGGTTTTAGCCTGCGCGAGCGCGCATTTTTTTTCTTGTCCATTTTGGCGTGTCTGGTGGCTTCTGCGGATTCCTTCTGGTTGGCCCCTGCGCAGGCGGAGCACGCTTTACAAAAGCAGCTCTTTAGCAAGCAAACCGCAGACCTCAAAAGATTGCGTGATGAGTTGCGTGCCATGCCCGTGCCAGTTGACCCCAGTTCTGCCCTGAGCGTGGAGCTGGCGCTGACCAATGCCCACCTGGAGATGTTGGATCGCAGCATCAAAGAGTTGTCATTGACTTCCAAAGGCGCAACCCCTCTGGCGCAAGTGTTGGTGCATTTTTTACGCCGCTATGACAACCTGACCCTGGTGCGTACCACCACGTTGACGGCACCCCCAGCGTCGGTCGCCACCGGTGGGGCTGTCGCTGTGCCAGGTCTCTTTCGCCAGGGGCTGGAGCTGACGGTGGCTGGGTCCTACGCCGAGTTGATGGGTATGGTGCAAACATTGGAAGGCGCCATGCCTGCACTGCGCTGGGGCGAGATGCGTTTGGTGGCTGGCAAACAACCGACGCAGTTGACCTTGCAGGTGTTTGTGGTGGGAGCGCAGCCATGATGCGGATTGCGGTGCTGATGGCTTTGGTTTTTATGGGTTTGTTTACCGGGTTGGGGATGACCCAGGCGCAAACGATGCGTGACCCCACGGTCGCGCCCAATGCAGCCGGTGCAGCTGGACCGTCAAGTGGTTTTGCCACTGGGGGAGCAGGCTTTGGTGTGCAGGGCGATCAGGGCGATCCGGGCGTCAGGGCCTTCACCATCATCATTCGCAACGGCAAACCCAGCCTGGTGGTGGGAACCCGTTTGTATGTGCAGGGTCAAAAGCTCGGTGGCGAGACGATAGACCGAATCACCGAAACCGAGATTTGGTTGCGCACCGGTCGTGTAGTGCGCAAGGTGCCGCAATTCCCAGGTATTGAGCGGCATGCGCCGTTGGAACCTGCCGCCTGCAAGCCCAACAAGAAAAATGCGCCACGAGTTGCCTCCTGCGCCAACGATCAACCGTGAGGTCTTAATCTATGACTCAACTCAGCCGCATCTCTGATATGCCTTTGCATTCCTCGGAATCCGCCAGCACTGGCTGCGCTCTTTTCTCGGCACCTTCCTTGCCAACTTTCACGCTGAGGTGGTCGTTGGGCCTGCTGGTGGGTATCACCGGCTTGCTGGGCGGCTGTGCCAATGATCGTCCCCTGCGTACGCCTGAAGTCAGCAGTGCCATTCGTGCAGAAATAGCGCCAACCGATGCGAAACGCAGTGCCGTCCCCGCCAGCATCAGCAACGCCCTGGCCGAGCCAGCCTCGCTTGCCGTGCCGGTGCCACCCGAGCCCCGTTTGGATTTGTTGGTCAATAACGCCCAGGCCCGTGAAGTGTTCCTGGCCATCGTGGCCGACACCCGCTACAGCATGCTTATGCACCCGGATGTGACGGGCACCCTGTCGGTCACGCTGCGCGGTGTTACGGTCACAGAGGCGCTGGAGGCCATTCGCGATGTGTACGGCTACGACTTCAAAATGGAAGGCCGCCGCATCACCATTTACGCGCCCACGTTGCAGACCCGCATTTTCACGGTCAATTATCCAACGTCGCAGCGCTCGGGCACGAGCGAGCTGCGGGTGGCGTCTGGCGCGGCGAATAGCAGTAGCGGTTCTGGCACAGCCGCGAGCACCACAGCGGCAACGGGTACCGCGTCGAGCACGCAGACGGAAACCAGCCGCGTGTCTACTTCCTCCAAGTCCAACTATTGGACCGAGATGTCAGATGTCATCAAAGGCATGATTGGTGCCGGCGCAGGGCGCAGTGTGTTTGCCAGCCCGCAGGCGAGCATCATGGTGGTTAGCGCCATGCCGGATGAATTGCGTCGCGTCGATGCTTTTTTGAAAGCCGCTCAGCTTACCGTCGAACGCCAGGTTATGTTGGAAGCCAAAATTGTGGAGGTCGAGCTGAAGGACGGCTTTCAAAGTGGTGTGAACTGGGCCGCCTTTGGCGGTGATGCCATTGATGCGGTCGGCATGGGTGTTTTGGGGGGCAGTGTCACGACCGCGAACTCGTTGTTGACCTCGGGCGTTGCGGTTCCTGGCGTGGTGCCGTTCCCGTCGGTGGTCGCGGGCGGCGGTTTGTTTGGTCTTGCGCTATCGACCAGCCGCTTTGCCGCTGTGTTGGGCTTTCTTGAGACGCAGGGGGATGTACAAACGCTGTCTAGTCCGCGCATCGCCACTTTGAACAATCAAAAAGCAGTTCTCAAAGTGGGGACCGACGACTACTTTGTGACCAATGTGTCGGGTGGGTCTTCCACGAGTGCGTCGGCGGGTGTGGCGGGCACCACCACCTTGCCGACCCTGACGTTAACTTCGTTTTTCTCGGGTATCTCACTGGATGTGACCCCGCAAATTGACGATGCTACATCGGTCATGTTGCATGTACACCCCTCCGTGACCTCGGTCACTGAAAAGACAAAGCAGATTGATTTGGGCAGCGTCGGCAATTTTCGCTTGCCGCTGGCCTCCAGCGCGGTCAATGAGACCGACACTGTGGTGCGCATTCAAGACGGCAGCATTGTGGCGATCGGTGGTTTGATGCAGCTCGAATCCAGTAAAAATGCATCGGGTTTGCCGGGCACCACCAACTTGCCGGGATTGGGTTCGTTGTTTGGTAACCGCGCCACCACTGGGCGTAAAAAGGAGTTGGTGGTGCTGATCAAGCCCTCCATCATTCGCACCGCGCAAGACTGGGAACAGCAGACCAAACGTGCCCGTGCCGCGTTAGACGACATGGACACCATTCGCGCCCGCGTCATCCGCCTGGACGGTACCGTCGAGACCATCAGACCCAAAAGCGCAACACCCTGATGTTGCCGAGAATGTTGTGACACCCCCGCTGTGATGAAGCTGCTGTGATGTACCTGCGGCATTTCTCGCTTCGCGAAGCACCGTTCTCCATCACGCCGGACACCGCGTTTTTCTACCCCCATGAAGGTGCGCAGGCGGCGCTCAACATGCTGCTGGTGGCGCTGCGCAGTGGTGAGGGGTTCCTGAAAATTGTGGGTGAGGTGGGGTGCGGTAAAACCGTGTTGTGCCGCCAGTTGCTGAACGCGCTGCAAGACGACTTCGTTACCGCCTACATCCCCAACCCCGACATGGGCCCTGAAGATTTGCTGTTGGCCTTGACCCATGAATTGGGCATTGGCGACACGCTCTTGGTCAGCCGCCATCAAATCTTGAATGCCTTGCACGACTGCCTGTTAAACCATGCCCAAGCCGGGCGGGGCGTGGTGGTGTGCATTGACGAGGCGCAGGCGATTCCCCTGCGCACGATTGAGAGCATTCGCCTGTTGTCCAACCTGGAGACGGAAAAACGCAAGCTGATTCAACTGGTGTTGCTGGGCCAACCCGAACTGGACGTGAAGCTGGCACGCCCCGAAATTCGCCAATTGCTACAGCGCATTACCTTCAGCGAATATTTAGGACCTATGCCCCCACATCACGTGCCGGTGTACCTGGAGCACCGTCTGGCCACTGCGGGTTTGAGCGACGCGACCGACATCAAAATTTTTGACCGCAAGGCCTCTAAATCGCTGAGTGAACTCAGCGGTGGCGTGCCACGTTTGCTCAACATCTTGGCCCATAAATGTTTGATGTTGGCCTATGGCGAAAACACCCACCGAGTGACTAAAAAGCATGTGCAAATGGCGGCGGCGGACACCCCCGGTGTCAAGCCCGCCGTGCCTTGGTGGCGGTATGCTCCGAAAAGGGGAAATTTGTGAGTGTGATCAACAAAATGCTTCGCGACCTTGACAGTCGACAGACCAGCGCAACGCCCATGAACGCAGCGCTTCACCAAGGGCGTGACTTGGCACGCGGCACCTCGGTTTTGATTCCCACGGCCAACCCCCGAAAAGTGGGTTGGATGACGTTTGCGGCCATGGCTTTGGTGGTGGTTAGCTTAGGGGGTGGTTTGGCCGTTTGGTGGCAGACCCAGGGTGTGGCTAAAGCGCCGCAACAAAGGCAAGCTGTCCAAGTGCCCCCTGTGCAAGCTGCACCTATTTCCGGGGTGATGCCCGCTGTTGCAGTTCCTGTCGCGCCGGTGGTTGAGGCTGTGGCTGTGGCGGTGCCAATGCTGCCACCCTTACCCGCAACCAAGCCCGACCCTTCAGCGGCGATTACCACTATGTCGGTACCAGCTAAGGCCATTTCGCCCCAACCGGCTGCAACCCCCAAGTTGCGCGCCACCAATGAAGTGGCAATACCAATACCGATACCACCCAAAGCAGACCTGCCTGCCAAGTCACCCCTGGCAGCGACGGGAGCCGCAGTAGCGACTACCCCGGTACCAGTGCAGGCAATTACTGCGCAACGACAGTCCGCAGCCCTGGACGCGCTGGCGCAAGCGCAAGGGCTGTGGACGGCGGGTGCCAGAGACTCGGCCACTGAGGTGTTGCGTGAAGCCATTGCCCTGGCCGAGCGACAGGGCTCCGGGGCCAGTGCGGCATTGGTACCCTTGGCGCGCGAACTGGCGCGTATGCTGATAGCAGAGAACCAAAATGGGCAGGCGTTTGATCTGTTAACCCGGCTGGAGCCTGCGCTGTCAAATCAGGCGGACTTGTGGGCCGTGCGGGGCAACGCTGCCCAGCGCTTGGGTCGTCAC
>JANOLC010000128.1:0-2535 GCA_031419575.1 Burkholderiales bacterium
CACCTGGATCGAGGCCCCCTTCAATGAAGGCCGCGCGGTGTGGCAGCACCTGATGGCTGACAACGTCTGGCGCATCGACTACCAGATGGCGCCCAATGCCGACCCGGAACAGGTCAGCCGGGAAGACGTGGTGCGCGAGCGCCTCAGACTGCAATTTGGTGACGACGTCAAGGTGGACATCGTCTGGGTGGGGCCCTATGCCTATCGCAGCCAGTGCCTGGATGCATTGCACTTGGGGCGGGTGTTTTTCATGGGTGACACGGCAAAAATCGTCAGCCCGTTTGGGGCACGGGGTGGCAACACCGGTGTGGCAGATGCCGACAACCTGGCCTGGAAATTAGCGGCTGTGCTGCGGGGGCAGGCCAGCCCAGCTTTGCTCAATAGCTACAGCGAAGAGCGCCTGGAAGCCGCCCAGCAAAACGTGCAAGTCACCAACCGAACCGCGCGTTTTCTGCGCGCGCCCGAAGGCATGGAACGCGTGTTTCGCAATGCCGCCATCAGCCTGGCAAAACAACATCTTTTCGCCCGCTCTCTCATCAACACCGGGCGCATGGCGGTGGCGAACACCTACACACGCTCCGGCATTTGCCATGCCACGGGCGGCCAGTCGGTGCAAAACGCTGGTTTTGCGTGGGGGAATGGTGAGGCAGGTACGGTCAACGACTTATTGACTTGGGCGGGCGGACGGTTGCTGGTACTGGCGTTTGGCAGGTTGACCCCATCGGCACTGCGCCGACTGCGTCAGATGACGGCCAACGCCCCCGTGCGTTGCGTGCAAGTCATGGGGGCGGACGTCCTGGCGCGGGCCAAGGAGAGCATTCAGGACAGGGAGGGCCACGTCCAGACGGCCTGCCACATGTTTGGCCACGCTTGGGCCTTAGTTCGGCCCGATGGCTACCTGGCCGCTACCGGCGAGGCCATCGACGCCAGCCTGGTGCAGGCGATTGAACAATCACTGGCGCTTGCGGACGCTGCATCAAAGGAGGCCGCATGAAAACCAACCCCAACCTGAGCGATGCGGACGGTTTTTACGAGCAACTGATGGACGCGCACACCGGCTTGAGCCCAGAACAGTCGGAGCTGCTCAATGCGAGGCTGATTTTGCTGCTGGCCAACCAAATTGGCGATGCCAAGGTGTTGGGCGAGTGCATTGAAGCTGCACGCAAGGTGCCCGCCTGAGGTCGAATAAAATCAAAATTCCCTGCCTTCTACGACTCACGGCATCCTGCGGGATGCTGTTTTTGTTTCTGCCGACTTCTCATTCATTGTTTCACTGATCGACTGATCCGCCATGACCGACGCACTCAACCTTCCCCAAACACCCAACCAGCCCGGGCTGGACAGCCTGTCCAAATCTTTCGAACCCGCCGCCCTAGAAGCGCACTGGGGGCCGGAGTGGGAGCGCCGGGGTTATGGCGTTGCAGGTTACCGAGGCACGGGCCAGCCCAAGGCCGATGCAGCCTCGTTTGCCATCCAGTTGCCGCCCCCCAATGTGACCGGCACGCTGCACATGGGCCATGCGTTCAACCAGACCATCATGGACAGCCTGACGCGCTACCACCGCATGAGCGGCGACAACACCGTGTGGGTGCCCGGCACCGACCATGCGGGTATTGCCACGCAAATTGTGGTGGAGCGCCAGTTACAGGCCCAAGGCATCAGCCGCCACGACATGGGCCCCACGCCCTTTGAATCGCGCAAAAATTTTGTGGCCAAGGTCTGGGAGTGGAAGGAGAAAAGCGGCAATACCATCACCACGCAAATGCGCCGCATGGGCGACAGCGTGGACTGGGGCCGTGAGTACTTCACCATGGACCCCAAGTTGTCCAAAACCGTCACCGAAACCTTTGTGCGCCTGTACGAGCAAGGCCTGATTTACCGGGGCAAACGCCTGGTGAACTGGGACCCGGTGCTGCAAAGCGCCGTGAGTGACCTGGAGGTGGAAAGCGAAGAGCGCGAAGGTTTCATGTGGCACATCGAATACCCGTTCAGCGACGGCCCGCAAACCGCTGCCGATGGCACGCCGATGCGCGGCATGCACATTGCCACCACCCGGCCGGAAACCATGCTGGCCGACGGCGCGCTGGCGGTCCACCCGGACGACGAACGTTACAAACACCTGGTCGGCAAGATGGTCGACCTGCCTTTGTGCGACCGCCAGATCCCGGTGATTGCCGATGATTTTGTCGACAAGGATTTCGGCAGCGGCTGCGTCAAGATCACCGGCGCGCACGACTTCAACGACTACGCCTGCGCGCAGCGCCACAACCTGCCGATGATCACGATCTTCACGCTCGACGCGAAGATCAACGACAACGGCCCGGCGCCCTACCGTGGCCTCGACCGCTACGACGCGCGCAAGGCGGTGCTGAGCGACCTCGAGGACCAGGGCTTCCTCGAGAAGGCGGTGCCGCACCAGCATGCAGTGCCGATCTGCGTGCGCACCGGCCAGGTCGTCGAGCCGATGCTCACCGACCAGTGGTTCGTGGCGATGACCAAGCCCGGCCGAGACGGCACGAGCATCGCGGGCAAGGC
>JANOLC010000129.1:0-7397 GCA_031419575.1 Burkholderiales bacterium
CCACCGAGGTGGCCGGGTCATGCGCTGCAACCCGTGCCAGCATGGTCTGCGCCGCCACGTTGCCGGGCTCACGCGCCAGGGTGAACTTCAGGTTGGTCTCGATGTAGTCATGGCCGGGGTAGACCCGCATGTTGTCGGGCCATTTGGCCAGTTGATCGGCAAACGTGGCATACATGGCATGCACATCGCCCCCATTGTGCACATTGCCCGCCCCTGCATTGAACAGGGTGTCGCCCGAGAACAGCGCGGGTTGATCGGTGTGGGAGCGCAGGCAGATGTGGCACATCGTGTGCCCTGGTGTGTCCAGGCATTCCAGCTCTACCGTTTTGCCCACCTTGATGACGTCACCCGCCTGCACGCCCCGGCTCATGCCCGCAATTTTGCCACCGGCCTTGTGATGCGCAATCACCTTGGCACCGGTGGCCGCCACCACAGCCTCATTGCCGCCGGTGTGGTCGTGGTGCTCATGCGTGTTCAAAATCTGCGTGATGTGCCAGCCCTTGACCTTGGCGGTGGCCAGCGTCTTTTCAGAATCCAGCGGGTCAATGGCCAGTGCCTCGCCGGTCTCAGGGCAGGCAATCAGGTAGTTGAAATTGCGATAGGCGTTGCCGGTCCAAATGCGCTCGACGATCATGGGTGTTGTCCTGTTGAAAAAGCCGCCCGCTTATTGGGGCGGCGGCACAATTGTCGCCCCGGTCAGCTTCTCTTGCGCGCTCACCAGCGCTGGCACAAATTGCTTGCCAAAGCCCAGCGCAGCAGCGGTCACCAGGCTCTGGTGTACCGATTCACCCACCAGCGACGGCACGTTCATGTTTTCGGCCAGGTGGGTGTAGTAGCGCAGGTCTTTGCGGGCATTGTCCAGCTCAAACTTCAAACCGGTAAAGTCGTTCTTCAGCGTTTTCGCCATCGCCTGAAACAAGCCTGAATTCACGCCACCGGCTGAGATCACATTCACCAGCTGCTGCACATCCACGCCCGCCTTGGCACCCACGGCAAACGCCTCCGCTGTCGCCGTGCAAATCGCCTGCGCCACAAAATTGTTCAGCAGCTTGATGATGTGACCCGCGCCCGGCCCACCCACGTGAAAGATGTTTTCGCAGTAGGCCTGCAACACCGGTTGGATCTGGGCAAACACCTCGGGCGTAGCCCCCACCATGGTGTTGAGCGTGCCGGCTTCAGCCTCAGCTGCAGAGCGGGCCAGTGGCGCATCCACCAGCGTGACACCCCGCTGCGCACACAAGGCGGCCAGGCGCGCGGTGGATTCCGGCTCGCTGGTGGAGGTGTCAATCACCACCAGACCTGCGCGCGCCGTGGACAAAACGCCTGCATCACCCAGCAAAGCGGCTTCAACCTGGGGCGAGCCGGTCACGCACAAAACGACGGCATCGCAGAGACCCAAGTCCGCAGGTCCGCCAACCTGTTTGGCACCTGCCGCCAACAAGTCCGCCACACCCGCCTGATTGCGGTGCACGGTGAGTGAGACGGCAAAGCCCTTGGCTAGCAGGTTTTTGGCAATGCCATGGCCCATGAGGCCCGATGCGCCGATGAACCCTATGTGTTTCATGTAAGTGGTCTCCGGGGTTGTGATTGGTTGTTGATGCGGACAATCATCATACTAATGAACTAGCGGTCGGAGTGTTTAGGGCGGATGCAATCAGGCAAACACTTCACGTCAAGCGCGATGACAGCGCATCCAGCTTGTGTGTCAGGTCTCGTACAGCCTGGGTCAGAGCCAGCAGCTCCTGCTCTTGCAGGATGTCAATTTTATCGTGCAGCAGCTCAATTTCCAGCTCGGCCTTGACGTTGATCACATAGTCGTTCTCTGCGTGTTTGCGGTCTAACTCAGACTGACGGTTTTGGCTCATCATGATGGCCGGCGCGGTGTAGGCAGCCTGAAACGACAGCAGCAAATTCAGCAAAATGAACGGGTACGGGTCCCACGCCTTGCTGCCCACCAGCACGTTGCCGGTGATCCAGAGCGCAATCGCCGTGCTCTGGATAATGATGAAGCGCCACGACCCAATGGTGGAGGCCACCGCGTCGGCCAGCCGCTGCCCGCGTGTGGGTGGCTTGATGGCAAAGTGATCTGTCGTGGTTAGCGCCTTGGGCGGCTGCCGCTGCCTGTGCTTGCGGCGGTGCTCACGCAGCAACGCAAGCTGATGGCGGTCGTGGGTGACGTCGTGGGTTAGATCATCAGGCTGAGCGGTGAAGCCGGGTGGTGTTGGGTGTTTCATTCAGTATTTCGGTATAAAAAAACCTTGAAGTCCCCGTAAGATATAAATAGTTTGCTATATTAAAAATAGCAATTCACATCAGGCCCGGCTTCATGCTTGAGTTTGCCGCGCTACCAAAAACGGCGCGACATCGGCCAGGTTCAGCCCGTACATGTCCGCAAATGCTTCCACGGTTTTGCCGCTGGCTTCAAACGCCCGGCGCAGAGCCTCCTGCTTGGCCAGCTTCTGGTCCAGTTCAGCCAGCACATCGGTCAGCGCGGGATGAATATCTCGGCCACGGGGTTGCACTTGGGCCAGGTAATCGGCGCGGCTCAGGCCAGAGGCTTCAAACGCCGCCAGCAGCTGGGCGCGCAGAATGTGCCCCAGGTCTTCTTGGGTGCGGCCCTGGCGGCGGCGGTACAACTCCAGCAGCGCCATGTAGATGTGCTCCGGGGCCACGTCATCACCGGGGTTGCCTTGCAGGTCATGGCGTTTTTTGCCAGCTGCCACGCTTTGCAAATAGCGGGCTGATCGGGTATGCACGCCTAAAGCGGCCTTGAGCGAGTCGCGGGTGAAAACATCCGGGTGCGCGGCCAGCAACTCCTGGAAAACGCCCAGCTTCAGCGGGAAAAACTCTGCGCCAAACAACTGCGGGTACAGCTCAAACAGCTTTTCCAGCACCGGCTGGACGGGTACGGCAGGCGGTGCAGCTTTGGTTGATGGTGCGCGGCCTTCGCTTTTTGGGGCAGATGTGGCGTCGGGCGCAGTGGTTTCGGTGGCCATGTCAGCCGTAGGGAGTGAATCAAGCGTGGCCGGGGCGTCAGAGGTGATGGATGTCATGGGAGTCAAGGTTGGAACAGCCCTCGATTGTCAACCAAAGCAATGTCTTGAAAATGTCATCAAACCATCATCAGTTTGATATGTTGCAGCCGTAGCCTCAGGCGCGTGAACAACACTCCAAACAAGCTCTCAAGCCCCATTTCTTCACGCTTGCGCATTGCGCTGGTGACCGAGACTTATCCGCCTGAAGTCAATGGCGTGGCCATGACGCTGGGCAAGCTCGTTACCGGTATGCAGGCCAAGGGCCATCGCGTTCAGGTCGTGCGGCCCAACCAGGCCAGGGAGGTGGCAAACGCGCCTGGTTCAGGTGCCGACTATGAAGCCGATGAGGTTCTGGTTCGGGGCCTACCCATTCCTGGCTATGGCGACATGCGCTTCGGTTTCCCTTGCGGGCAGCGACTAGCCAGGCTCTGGAATACCCGTCGCCCCGATGTAGTTCACGTTGCCACCGAAGGCCCGCTGGGCTGGTCGGCCGTGGCCACCGCCCGGGCGATGGGGCTGCCCGTGACAAGTTCGTTTCACACTAATTTCGACAGTTACACCCAGCATTACCACCTGGGCCTGTTTAAGGCTGCCATTGAAGGCTACCTGCGCTATCTGCACAACCGCACACAGGCCACGCTGGTGCCCACTCACGCCATGTTGCAGGCACTGCAGGCGCGCGGCTATCAAAACCTGGGGCTTATGCCACGTGGCGTGGCGCTGGCACAGTTCTCACCCGCGCGGCGGTCTGAGGCATTGCGTGCCCATTGGGGTGTGGGGTCGCAAGACTTGGTTGTGCTGCATGTAGGGCGACTTGCCCGGGAGAAAAATGTGGACACCTTGCTGGCCGCCTTTGCCGCCCTTCAGCAGCCGCACCCGGGTGCCAAATTGGTGCTGGTGGGCGATGGGCCGCTGCGCGCCGCGCTGGGTGCCCGTTGTCCGCACGCCATCTTCACCGGCAATCGGACGGGTGTTGACCTGGCCGAGTCCTATGCCAGCAGCGACCTGTTTTTGTTTCCCAGCCTGACCGAGACCTACGGCAATGTGGTGCCTGAGGCGCTGGCCAGTGGGCTGGCCGTGGTGTCTTACAACCGGGCTTCTGCCGCGCAAATCATCACCCACCGGCACAACGGTGTACTAGTACCGGAGCCGTGGAATCCGATGAATCCGACAAGGGATTCGCCCGCCCGCCCGGGGATGGACGAGCGATTTATTGCCGCCACTACCGCACTGGCCAGCGATGCCCAGCGCCTGAACGCGCTGCGTCAGCACGCCCCGGCCAGCGTGGCCCACCTGGCCTGGTCTAACGTGATCGACGCGTTTGAGGCCACCCTGCGTGGGGTCATCGAGCGCGCAAGCGACTCCTTAAGCCACCGCTCGCATGAGCGCCTGGCCCATGCGCAACCGTGAGCCTTCCACCAAGCCATTGGCCAACACAAAACCCTTGGGCACCAGCACGATGATGGTCGAGCCATGCTGAAACCAGCCCATCTCTTGCCCTCGCGCGTACAGCGCGTTCACCTTCATCTTGCGCGGGCCACCGTACTTCAGGTGCAGCAACACATCCAGGCAATGCAGGCGAATGCTGGCCACCAGAATCGCAGCCACCGGCACCAGTGCAATGGGCTGACCCGCCCAAGGCCCGCTACCCGTGGCGCGGGTTTTGAGAAAAGCGCGTTCGTTCTTGCAAAACAGCTTCTCAACGCGCCGCAGCGCAATGGGGTTCACATTCCAGGTGTCGCCGCTGAAATAGGTAACTTGTTCCACCGTGCAGTCCAGCGGTGCGTGAAAGCGGTGGTACATGCTCGACGTCAACCGCAGGGTGACGAAATAGCCATCACGCCACTCGCCCCCCGCGGCTTCGTCGCCCATCAAATCTTCCAGTGTGTAGGGGAACCCCTTGGCCTGAAATACCTGGGTGCCGTTGATGGGGCCGTGCGCGCCCACGATGGCGTCGCACGGGCTTGCCATCACGGCGGGGTTCATGTCAACGGTGCGCATACCGGGTTTGAGTTCGCGCGTAAAGCAGTCATGCATGCTGGTGAAGGTGGACTTTTTGGCTTCGCTCAAGTCCAGGTCAGAAAAGTATTTCCAGATGGCAATCGACAGGTCGCGCACCAGCGGTTGTTGCACCTGACTAAACCGCCCCACTATTTGCGTCAGCCAGCGTCGGGGCAGGCGGTTAGTCAACAAAAAGTTGAGATCGTCCTGGTTCAGCAGTTGCTGGATATGGTTACGAAGGCGCATGTAATTTCCCCAATGAAAAAGGTGATGTATGAATGAAACGGTTGACTTGATGGGTCTGTATGGCGTGGCCGCTGCGGGCGGTGGCGCACTTTTGTATGGTTTGACGCGTGCTAAAACGCGGCTTGAGTTGTCCATGGCCAAGCACCCCTCTTTGGCCGGGCACCCGCGCATGGCACGGCGCATGGCAGCCTTCCTGCCCAATTACAGCTATGACGAGCAGGATGCACTGAGTGTGGATGGTGCACCACTGACGGTGGAGGCCCAACGCAAGACTGCCTTTGCCGGTTTGGCTGAGCAATACCGTGCCCGTTTTACCAATAGCCTGGCCCAAACAGCGGTGGCTGAAGCAGGTATTTCTGACCTTCAATTCATCAGTGCCTATCGTGTGCCCTTCCAGTTCAAAAATCTGGCAGCCAAATTGCTCAAACCCGGCTCGTTCGTCAAATCCACATCGGGCGTCACACTCACTGATCTGGATGACAACGTCTTTTATGACCTGACCGGCTCGTACGGTGTGAACGTGTTTGGCAATGATTTCTACAAAGACTGCATTGCCAAAGGCAGCGCACTGGTCAACGACCTGGGGCCGGTGCTGGGTTCTTACCACCCGGTGGTGGCCGACAACGTGGCACGGCTTAAACGTATCTCGGGCCTGGATGAAGTCTCGTTTCACATGTCCGGCACAGAGGCTGTCATGCAGGCCGTGCGCTTGGCCCGCTACCACAGAAAACGCACGCACCTGGTGCGGTTTTGTGGCTCCTACCACGGCTGGTGGGGTGACGTGCAGCCGGGTGTGGGCAACCCGGTGCGAGCCCTTGAAACCCATACGCTCAAAGAGATGGACGAAGACACCCTCAAAGTCTTGCGCCGCCGCAAAGACATCGCATGTATCTTGATCAACCCCCTGCAAGCCCTGCACCCCAACGGCAGCGCACCGGGCGATTCGTCCTTGCTGGACAGCTCGCGCAAGGCCGCCTTCAACCGCGAGGCCTACACCGAATGGCTCAAAGCACTGCGCAAAATCTGCGACGACAAAGGCATTGCGTTGATTTTCGACGAGGTGTTTTTGGGCTTCAGGTTGGCCCCCGGCGGGGCGCAGGAATACTTTGGTGTCAAGGCCGACATGGTCACCTATGGCAAAACACTCGGTGGCGGTTTGCCAGTGGGTGTGGTGTGCGGCAAACATGAATGGATGAAACGCTTTTCTGACGATGCCCCGGCAGACATCTGCTTTGCCCGTGGCACCTTCAACGCCCACCCGTACGTGATGGGCGCGATGAATGTGTTTCTGCAACGCTTGGACACCGCACCGATTCAAAACATCTACAAAGGCCTGGACGCCACCTGGAACCGCCGCGCTCAACAGTTGAACCAGCGTTTGCGTGAGGCAAAGGTGCCCGTGCAAGTGGCCAACCTGTCGTCCATCTGGACGGTGCTGTACACCCAGCCGGCTTGCTACAACTGGTTGTTTCAACATTACTTGCGCCTGGAGGGTCTGGCCCTGAGTTGGGTCGGCACAGGCCGTATCATCTTCAGTCTGAACTACACCGAGCAAGACTTTGAAGCTGTGGCCGACCGCTTCGTGCGCGCTGCCCAGCGCATGGCGCAAGATGGTTGGTGGTGGCACGATGAAGCGCTGACCAACAAGGCGATCAAGCGGCGGGTGCTGCGGGAGGTATTGGCTTTTCGCTTGCTGGGGCGTAGCCCCAAGTTCTCTGCCTGATGTCAATTTTTCTTCTGCGATTTGCGGAGATCTATAAGTGCTGCGTGCGCTTCTCTATCATCTCGCCACGCAGCAAGGCCAGCGGGGCTTTGTGATAGAGGTAAATGTCATGAAACGGATCGGTCAAAATTTTGGCCATCCACACCAGGCCCGACATCACGTCTTTCAAAAAGAACAGGTGAATAGTTCTGAAAATCAAGCCACCAGCGCCCAGCGCCAGCCACAGCAGGCCGGTGTTGTGGGCAAAACCCATCAACGCGGTGTTGCCAGCCTCGGCGTCAATCAAGCCGAATAGCGTGGGGGAGATGAGCAACGCCACGGGGGCCGCTACCCAAATGCTGAGCAGCACAATCTTGCGTTTGAGGTTGTAGCCGACCTTGATGTCTTCCTTG
>JANOLC010000130.1:0-5920 GCA_031419575.1 Burkholderiales bacterium
TTGTCCACCGGCCAGCCCGGAATAATCCAGCGCAGGGCACGCCAGAAGTCCAGCACCGCGTGAAGGGGGGCCAGCTGGGCCAGCGCTTCGGTGGCGAGTTGTTTGGAGAGCTGCGCCTCTTCAATGTCCACATCGGTCAGGTCGGCCACGCGGGCGATGTTTTTGGCGGCCACGGCCAGGCGGTCAAACTCGGTTTGCAGCAGCAGCGCACCCAGGCTTTGCAGGCCGCGCTGCACGGTGGGTAATTGCTCGCCGTGCAGGCTGTCGCCCACTTTCAGGTGGTGGTCCAAAAAGCTCAAGGGCGCGCCCACGGTGAAGGTGTGCAACCACAGCGCGGTCTTGGCCAACTCCACGGCCATGGGGTTTTTGTCTACGCCAAAGATGCACTTCTTCAAGATCATGCGGCGCACGATGTGCCGGTCGTCCAGCTGCGCATCGGTCACGGCCCAGCCGTGGTTTTTGGCGGTGGTTTTGATGCTTTGGCGAATGCTGGCAACGCGTTGCAGCACCGGGCTTTGCCACGGCCGGCCACTCTCCACCAAATGAGCGGCCCAAGGCTGGGCGTTGACGGCCAGCGTGGCGGTGGCAATGGCCTCCAACACGCGGTCGGCCAGGTAGTCCACCAGCGCCACCAAAAAGTGCCCACTGCCCATGGCGGGGTCGCACACTTTGAGCTGCAAGACTTGGTGAGCGGGGTCGATGGCATCCAGCGCATCCCAGTCGCCGGGGTTGAACGATGTTTTCTTGGACAGCTTCTTTAAATGGGCCTCAAAGATTAACCCGTGCTCATGCACCAGCAGACCCACGGACTCGCGCAGGTTCAGGCGCACCAGGTCGTCATGGGTGTAGTAGCCGCCAGACACCTTGCGCGCAAAGCTGGCGGGCAGGGCGGTAAGCTGGTCAATCTCCTGCTTGTCTTTGTAGTCGTCTTTGGCCTGCACCTCGTGAATCAGGCTGTATTCCAGCAGGCGCTCGTAGATGCCGCCCAAATGCGCCACAGCCAGGTCGCGGTAGTTGATCCACCCATGCAGCAGGTCTTCTGTACGGCGCGACAACGCGTCGATGATGGGGGCCATTACTTTGTCGGGCACCCTGGTGCGGTTCAGCAAGAGCGAGCGACCGTCGCTGAACAGGCCGCCGTTATAGGCGGGCATGCCAATCTCGTCATCACCCAAGTCCACCAGTTCAAACGAGCCCTTGAGCGTGATCCACACCGTGGACAAAGTATTGGAAAACTTTGACCCGGCCTCGACCTTGTCACGAATTTCCTCACGCAGCCGCCGCACGCTGTAGGGCGCATAACGCGGGTCGCGCACAGGCAGCAGGTTGCGGTCTTCGGCGTAAAACAAAAACAGCAGGCGGTACAGCAGCACCAGCGCGGCTTCGCGCACCTCGTCCAGGTAGTCGGGCGTGAACTGCTGGCGTTTGAACTGGCCCAGGCCAATGGTGTGCCGTTGCGCTTGCAGGTCGCCACGCGCCAAGGCATCGGCCAGTTGCGGAAAAATGTCGTTGAAGACGCGGGTGCCCAAGTCTTGCGAGACTTTTTCTTCATAAAGCCGCGCTTCGTTCAGCGCATAGGCGTGGAACGTGCGCTGGGTGGTTTGGGTGTTGTCCCAGTTTTGCGGCAAAAACGCGCTGCGGTGAAAGAACAGGTAAAACAGGCGCAGCGCGTGGTCGGGCACGGTGCTGCCCAAATCGTCCAGCTCATCCAGTTCATGCTGGATGCCGGGCAGGCTCAGGGCTGCGGCCAGATCAATTTCAAAAAACTCTTCAGACCGTGAACGCGCGTCTTGCCAGTACAGCCGCCACACGGCGCCGTTGGTCAGCAGGCCCCACTTCACGGCGCGGTCAGACACCACGTCGGCGCGGCTCAGGTAGCGCAGCATTTGGCTGGACGGCGCGTCGGGGTCGGTGGGCTCGGACGCGTCGCCCCGGTCCAGCGGGCGCAGCCAGCGTTTGGCCTCCAGCAGGGCCAGGCCGTGGCGCAGGCGCTGGTCGTCTTTGAGCGGCAGGGCGGTGGCCTTGGCTTCTTTGGAAGCAAACAGCAGCATGTCGGGCACGTCTTCGCGCCGCTTGTTGCTCAAATTCACTTGCGGCAGGGTGCTGTCGCCCCAGCCTAAAGCGGCCAGCACCTGGGTGATGACTTCAGATTCGGTTTGCGCCTCGTTCAGCGTGGCGTGGGCATCCAGCCCTTTGAAGATGCCTTGCAGCGTGGCCTTGAATGCGGTAAGCAGCGGGGCGTCCAGCGCCTGGTTGGGCGGTGTCTCGATGACGCCGCGCTTCAAAAAGTCTTGGGTGAAGAGTTGACCTAGCATTGCGCCATCCAATCATCGAGTTTGAGGCCGGGGACGCGACTGAAGTGACGGGTGTTGTGCGTCACCACGGTCAAGTCATTCACCAGCGCGTGGGCCGCAATCATGGTGTCCATGACGCCGATTTGTTGTCCGGTTTTATGCAGAGTGGCGGCCAGCTCACCATAGCAGTCAGCGGCTTCTGGCGTCCATGGCAGAGCGGGGAACTGCTCCAGCAGCGCACCAATGGCGGCGCGGCGCTTGTCGTTGTCATTGAGCAAGGTCACACCGTAACGCGTTTCGGCGCGGGTGATGACGGAGATGGCAACGGTCTGTGCCTGCATGGCCAACGCCATGCGTTGCTGCAAGTGGGCCGAGTTGTTGCGCGAAAAGTAGCCCAGGATGTTGGTGTCTGCCAGGAAGAGAATCACTTCTTGACCTCGCCTTGAAGCGGGGTTTCTTCCCATCCTTCAAAAGGGTTTCTGGACGGCTCGTTTTGGCGCGAGGCCTCCGATAAAAAGTCGTCTGGCATGGGGTTTTCTTTAATCATCTGCAGCAACGCGTCAATCCGGCGCAGGCGCTCGACTTCAGGGTCTTTGGGCTTGAGCGTGATCTCGCCCGTGACCTCGTTTTTGGCGATCCACATCTCGGACACATTCACCCGAAACGCCTTGGGCAGGCGCACGGCCTGGCTGTTGCCGGTGCTGAAAACTTTGGCGGTAGCGAGCATGGGAGCCTCCAGTCGGCGGGTTTGAAAATATCTACAAAAACGTAGATATTGTAATCACTCCAATTACCGGCTACGCCCCGCTCTGTAAGACGCCTTCACAGCCTGTTCCGTCCCGCCACCTATCCCTTTGGCCGCCGCCATGCGCGCCATCACCTTGCCCGCATGGGCGTGGGTGATGGCCAGGCCCAGCGCGTCGGCGGCATCGGGGCCGGGCAGGCCGGGCAAGTTGAGCAGGCGCTTCACCATTTCTTGAATCTGCGTTTTGTCGGCGCGGCCATAGCCGACCACGGCTTGCTTCATTTGCAGGGCGGTGTACTCGGCAATGGCGTCCACTGGCAGGTCTTGTGACACCAGCGCTGTCACGCAGGCACCGCGCGCCTGGCCCAAGAGCAGGGTGGACTGAGGGTTGACGTTGACGAAGACGATTTCAACCGAGGCGCTGTCGGGCTCATACCGCGTCATCACCTCGCGCACACCGTCAAACAGCACTTTCAGCCGGGCAGGTAACTGGCTTTTTTCAAGGTGCGTGGTGCTGATGGTGCCGCTGGCCACGTAGGTCAGGTTAGCGCCGTCCAGGTCGATAACGCCAAAGCCAGTGGTGCGCAGGCCGGGGTCGATGCCCAGAATTCTCATGCGCATTGACGGGGACTAAAGGCCAAAATACCACTGCACCGAATGAAAGAACACCGGTGCGGCAAAACACAGCGCATCAACGCGGTCCAGCAAGCCACCGGCTCCGGTGACGGACGCCATCTGCCCGCCCCAACTGGGGATGCCCCGGTCGCGCTTCAGGGCCTTCATCACAAAGTGCCCCAGCGTGCCCGCCGAGCAGGCTAAAAACGACAGCGCAAACGCAGTGCCCGGTACCCAGGGCGTGATGCCTGCCAGCAAGGCGCCGGCCAAGCTGGCCAAAAACACGGCAATCAGCCAGCTGCGCCAGTTGAAGCTCTGGCTGATATTGGGCGCGGTCGGTGGTCGCTTGAGCTTGCGCGAGATCAGGTGTTGCAGCACCACGCAAAGCTGCACCACAAACACCAGAAAGAACACCAAAAACGCGTTTTTGTTGTCGTAGTTGGGAAAGTCCAGCAACAACAGCGCGGGCACGTGGCTCATACCGTAAATGCAGACCATGATGCCCCATTGCAGTTTGGCGTTGCGCTCCAAAAAGCGCTGTGGGTCGTTGGCCAGCGCGCTGACCACGGGGATCAGCAAAAACACATAGACGGGGATGAACACGGTGAACAAATCAAAGTGCTCTGAGCCCACCAGCCAGTACTGCACGGGCAGCACCACAAAGAAAGCCAGCACCAGGCTGCGGTGGTCGCCCCGGCGCGTGGGGGAAAGGGTCATGAACTCGCGCAGGGCAAAAAACGAGACCAGTGCAAACAGGCTGATGGCCACCCATTCGCCCGCCATCCAGCTCACCCAAAACACAAAAGCCATGACCCAACTGGTGCGCAAAATGCCGTCGACGTTGCGCAGCTCATAACGTTTGGCATCGGCCACATCGCCTTCGCCGTGTTCCCGCAAGGACAGGGCAAACGTGGTGATACTGGCGCACAAAAGGATGCCAAACACAATCACAAACATGGCCCCAATTTGCTGGGTGGCGGTGAGGTTCTTCAGGTAAAAGTACATGGCGTAGTTTTGACTGGCTTAGACATCCCGCAGGGCGATGACAGCGCTGCGCGCACGGTCTAAAAAGGCTCGGCGTTCTTCACCGTCTTGCAGCGTCATGGGCGCACCAAACGTGACCGAGCACAACACGGGCACTGGCACCACTTCGCCCTTGGGCATAACGCGCTGCACGTTGTTGATCCACGCGGGCACCAGCACCACATGAGGGTACTTTTGCGCCAGGTTGTAGAGCCCGGCCTTGAAACTGGCGGGCTCTTCAGCGGCCCCGCGCGTGCCTTCGGGGAACAGGATGATGCTGTCGCCTTGGTCCAGCGCCGCGCACAGCGGCTCCAGTGGGTCTTCGTTCGCGGTGCGCTCACGTGAGACGTAAATGGCGTGGAATACGGCGGTTGTGATCCATTTTTTAAAGGGTGTTTTGGTCCAGTAGTCGCGCGCGGCAATTGGCCTGGTGATGGAGCGCAGGTCTTTGGGCAGCGCCGCCCAGATCAGCACCAAGTCCGCATGGCTTTGGTGGTTGGCAAAGTAGATGCGCTGCTCGGCTTTGGGGGGGCACCCCACCCAACGGGCTTGCGAGCCGGTCAAGATCCGGATCAGCCCCAGTAAAAACCAGCTCATAAGTTTGACGCGCATAAAGTGATGTTAACCCCCACGTTCACTCAATTCGTGTAGCTCTCTGCCCCCCGAGAGGGCTGCCTTGCTTGGGACGGCCCGTCGCTGCGGCGGTTGATAGCCCCCGCAATGGTGCGCCTTACACTGCAAAAAGCGAATGTCGTTGTACCCTTAAGGTCTGAAAATCAAAGATAAAACACCATGTCCACGCCGCCTTCCCATTCCCGTCCGTCATGGACGCAAATACCCGGCCTGCCTGTCTGGAGTCTGGTGTTGCCGCCGCTGGCGCTGCTGATACTGGGTTTGAGTTGGGGCCGCCCCCTGGGGTTGCTGCTGGGGGCTTTTTTGGCGTTGACCATGTTTGCCGCTGTGATGGCGGCCATTCACCATGCGGAAGTCGTTGCCCACCGCGTGGGTGAGCCATTTGGCACACTGGTGCTGGCAGTGGCGGTGACCATTATTGAAGTGGTGCTGATTGTGGCGCTGATGCTGGCAGGGGGTGCGGGTGCCAATGCACTGGCGCGGGACACGGTGTTCTCGGCCATCATGATCGCCAGCAACGGGGTGGTGGGTTTGTGCCTGGTGGTGGGTGGCATCCGGCATGGTGTGTTGAGGTATCGGGTGGAGGGAACCAGCCCGGCGCTCGCTTCAT
>JANOLC010000131.1:0-1684 GCA_031419575.1 Burkholderiales bacterium
TTCCGAACCACACGACCAGGATGGGTACAAAGGCCGCCTTGGGTAACGCGTTAAACGCGGTCATCAGCGGGTATACAGCGGCGTAGGCCAGGCGCGAGCTGCCAATGACGAATCCGAGCAAAACACCCACGACGATCGCAATGCCAAAGCCCGCCATCGTGACCCAGTAGGTGCGCCAAGCGTGGCCGGCAATGATAGCCTTGAACTCCCAGAATTGGGTCCAGATGCGCCAGGGGCTAGGGAAAATGAACTCTGAAATATTGAAGACCGAGCAGATGACTTGCCACAGTGCAATCACCACAACCAGCAAAATCCAGGGCGACCAGTTCTCAAGCTGTTTATTGTTCATGGTGTCGTTTCAATGGGCGGCAACAGCCGTGGTCTGGCGGATCGCGCCGATGTGACCGCGTAACTCGTGCACGATGTCGGTGAACTCTTTGGTGTAGGTGATCTCCAGATCGCGCGGACGCGGCAGGTCGATCTCGCGCTTCACCACAAAGCGGCCGGGGCTTTTGCTCATCACGTACACGGTGTCAGCCAGAAAGACGGATTCGCGCAGGTCGTGTGTGACCAGAATGACGTTGAACTGCTGCTCGGTCCACAGGTCGCGCAGAATGCACCACAGCTCTTCGCGGGTGAAGGCATCCAGCGCGCCAAAGGGCTCGTCCAGCAGCAGCATTTTGGGTTCATGAATCAGCGCACGGCAGATGCTGGCGCGCTGCTGCATGCCGCCTGAGAGCTGCCACGGAAATTTGTCGCCCATGCCGCCCAGGCCTACTTTCTCCAGCAGGTGCTGCGCGCGCTCGACGTACTCTTTGCGTTTGGCTTTGAAGTTGCTGCGGTAGGGTTCCACAATTTCGAGGGGCAGCAAGACGTTGTCAACCGTGGTGCGCCAGGGTAACAACGACGGTGCCTGAAACGCCATGCCGGAGATTTTGAGCGGCCCCGTTACCGGCTGGTTGTCGATCAAAATGTTGCCTTTTGACGGCATCTTCAGCCCGGTGGTGAGTTTCATGAAGGTGGACTTGCCACAACCCGACGGCCCCACGATGGCAATGAACTCGCCCTGGCGCACTTTGAGGTCGATGGCTTCGACCGCAAAGTGGCTGGCCTTCATCAGCTCGTCGTTATAGGCGAGCCAGACATCCGAGAAATTAACGAACCAGGGCGTGTCACTCATGGGTTTCCAAACAAAATAGGGCTGAAGTCCACGTGGGATATCAATAGTTTGCTATCAAAATTAACCGTTCGCCCTGAGCTTGTCGAAGGGCCCTTCGGCGGGCTCAGGACAGGCATTCGACAAGCTCAGCTCGAACGGAAAGCTAGATCGCAATATGCCGAACCATCATTGGTTATTTCTTGGCAGTCAACACGTTCAACTCGGCCTTGGAGGGCAAGAAGGAGCCGTTCCAGATGACGTCCGGGTTGACGCGGGTCTTGGTGTTGAAGGCATCAGACACTTGGCTGGCCATCAACGACAGGCGTGGGCCGTTGACCTGGCCAAAACCTTCCACACGGGCGTTGGGGCTGTTGATGACGGTATCAATCGCCAGCTTCAGGCGGCGGGTTTCCAGCTCGACGTTCACAATGCCGTCACGCGCTTTCACGTCGGCAATGGAGGCTACAGGGTTGCCCATCACGTCTTTCATGCCCTTGGCAAAGGCTGACAGGAACGCTTTGATGG
>JANOLC010000132.1:0-7885 GCA_031419575.1 Burkholderiales bacterium
TCAAAAGTAAACGCGGTTGCCAGTTTGATCAGCGCGAACTCCAGCACCAAACCCACGATGCCGATAACAAAAATCGCAATGATGATGTTTTTGACGTTCAGGTTGTTCCACTCGTCCCACACCCAGAAACCAATGCCCACGCCACCGGTCAACATCTCGGCGGCCACAATCACCAGCCAAGCAGTGCCTACAGCCAGGCGAACGCCGGTCAGCATATAGGGCAACACAGCGGGGAACAAAATCTTGGTCACGATCTTCCACTCGCTCAGGTTCAACACACGCGCCACGTTCATGAAGTCTTGCGGCACCCGCTGCACACCCACGGCGGTGTTGATGATCATGGGCCAGATCGAGCAGATGAAAATCGTCCAGATGGCCGCCGGGTTGGCTCCTTTGAACACCAACAGACCAATCGGCAACCAAGCCAATGGCGACACCGGGCGCAGCAGGCTGATCAACGGGTTGAACATGCGGCTCAAAAATTCAAAGCGACCAATCATGAAACCTGCGGGAATGCCCACCGCTGCGGCCAGACCAAAGCCCACCGCCACCCGCTCCAGCGACATCAAGATGTTCCAGCCTACACCCTGGTCGTTGGGTCCCTTGCGGTAGAACGGGTCGCTGAACACGACCATCGCCTGCTTGAAGGTTTCCAACGGCGACGGGATGCTGCTGGCCGTGCCAATCGACACCAGCGCCCAGATGCCAATCAGCAATGCCAGCCCAAAGATAGGCGGCAATACCGTCAACATCAGACCGCGCCAGTCATAAGGCTGGCGAGTAGCTGCCACTTGCGCCGCCGGGGCTGCTAAAGCTGCCGTTTCAGAGTCTTTTTGGGCTGTAGTCCCCGTACTTTCTGAATAGTTTGCTTCTGATTTCATAGCGTCGGGGCGAGCCTTCGGGATGGAAGCATCCCAAGGGCTGTGAAAAACTGCACTGACCATGGCGTCCTCCGGTTAAGTTGAAATTGATCTGAGGTGATCTACCTTGGGCGGCGCGGCTTACGCCGCCACCTTGAAGCTGTCGGCGTATTTCTTGGGGTCTTTGCCGTCCCACACCACGCCGTCCATCAGCTTGCTGGTGCTCATCAGGTCTTTGGGCACCGGCGTTTTGCTGGCGGTCGCCGCCTGCTTGTAGATGTCGATCTGACTCACCTGTTTGGCCACCGCCATGTAGTCAGGGTGATCTTTCAGCAAGCCCCAGCGCTTGTGCTGCGTCAGGAACCACATGCCGTCTGACAGGTAGGGCATGTTGACCGCGCCGTCGTTGTAAAACTTCATGAAGTTGGGGTCATCCCAGGTCTTGCCCAGGCCGTTTTGGTAGCGGCCCAGAATGCGCTGGTTGATGGCATCCACGCTGGTGTTCACGTAGCTCTTGTCGGCAATGGTTTCGGCCATTTTGGTTTTGTTGGACAGGCTGGCATCAATCCAGCGGCCCGCTTCCAGAATGGCCGCCGTCACGGCACGCGCCGTGTTGGGGTTTTTCTTGGCAAATTCACCCGTGGTGGCCAGCACCTTTTCGGGGTGGTCTTTCCAGATGTCCTGGGTGGTTTGGGCGGTGATGCCAATGCCGTCAATGATGGCGCGGTGATTCCAGGGTTCGCCCACACAGTAGCCGTCCATGTTGCCAACGCGCATGTTGGCCACCATTTGCGGAGGGGGCACGGTGATCACCTTGGCATCCTTGAGCGGGTTAATGCCGTGCGCCGCCAGCCAGTAGTACAGCCACATGGCGTGGGTGCCGGTGGGGAAGGTCTGCGCAAAGGTGTATTCGCGCTTGTCAGAGCCCATCAACTTGGCCAGACTGGGGCCGTCCACAGCGCCCTTGTCAGCCAATTTTTTGGACAGCGTGATCGCCTGCCCGTTGTGGTTGAGCGTCATCAACACCGCCATGTCTTTTTTGGCACCCCCCACCCCCAGGTGCACACCGTAGGCCTGACCCAACAGCATGTGGGTAAAGTCGTTTTCCCCACTGGTGAGCTTGTCGCGGATGCTGGCCCAGCTGGACTCTTTGCTGGGCACAATTTTCACGCCGTATTTTTTGTCGATACCCAGTACCGAAGCCATCACGATGCTTGCGCAGTCGGTCAGCGGGATAAAGCCAATTTTGACTTCTTCCTTTTCAGGTTTGTCGGAGCCTTGGGCATACACCGCAGCGCGTAAAGCCGGGTTGATGCCGATGGCACCGACGGTAGCGGTTTGCAGCACGGCGCGGCGGCTGAATTTGGTTGTGAGAAGGTCAGTCATGTTGAATACTCCTGAAGTTAAAACCAAAAAAAGGCGTCCACATCACGCTGCAAATCGTTTTGAAAAACGCTGCAAACGGATGGGGACGCCTTTGTCCTGTGTTGACCAACCCCGCCCGCCTTTGGGTGGAGTCTGTCAATGACCTTCATTGGTCTTGCACGAAGTAATGCAAGCTGCGTGCCAGGTGTGGGGTTGCCTTGTTTGGGTTTGATCGCAATGTGTTTGCTATGCAATAAATAGCTAACTATTGATTATTGACGGGGGCTTCAGGCTTATTTGTATCGATAAACGGTGCTTTGCACTGCTATCGTGCGTGAACATGGTGCGCTGCACCAATTTGAGCAGATGGTGCCAGCGTCGCCTTACGCTGTCCCAGCAATTACTCCAGCGATCACCCCAGCAATTCCGCCACATCCAGCATGCGTTGCGCCACATCGACCAGCTTCAGGCTTTTGTCCATGGCGGTCTTGCGCAGCTTCTCAAAGGCGGCTTGCTCGGTCAGGTTCTGGCGCTGCATCAACATGCCTTTGGCGCGGTCGATGACTTTGCGGTCGCGCAGCTCGGCAGTGCGGGCCACAAGTTGCAGGTTTTGTTCCTCCAGCTCGGTGCGCGTGTTGGCCAACTCAGTGCGCAAAGCCTGTTCATGCTCAAACCGGGCCATCGCGACGTCCAGAATCGGGCGAATGCGCTCACTGGACAAGCCCGCCACGATGTAGGCCGACACACCGGCAGCCACAGCATCTTTGACGTGCGAGGTGTCGTTGTCGTTGGTGAACATGACGATGGGGCGGCGCTCGTCGCGCGTGGCCATCACCACGTGTTCCAGTGCATCACGTGCCTCGCTTTCGGCATCCACAATGATCATGTCCGGCTGCAACTGGGCAATGCGCTCCCTCAGAAAGGTGTCTGCGGGCAGCACGGCCACCAGGTTGAAGCCATTTTCAAGCAAGCCAATGCGCAGGCTGCGCGAGCGCTGGGCCTGGCTGACGGCGTGCTCGTCGTTCTGGTCGATGGCCAGATCGGGGGCCACCACCACGATGCGCAGAGACTGGCCGAGGCTTTGTGGAGTTTCATTCATGCAGCAACAGGCGCAAGAATCAGGCCAATAAATGCCTCATAGCGCGCACAAATTGAGGCCATCCCCTTAACTTTCAAGACAAAAGCGAAGCCCTAAACTCCCTCCCTATGACGACAAATTTTCTGGTGTTGGGAATTGAATCTTCGTGCGACGAAACGGGCGTGGCGCTGGTGCAGGCCAATGGCGCTGGGGTTCCCGCGTTACTGGCCCACGCGCTTTACAGCCAAATCGAGATGCACCAGGCCTATGGTGGCGTGGTGCCTGAGCTGGCTAGCCGCGACCACATTCGCCGGGTGCTGCCTTTGACACAGCAGGTTTTGACCGAATCAGGCCGCGCCTTGAAAGAGATTGACGTGGTGGCCTACACCCGTGGCCCGGGCCTGGCAGGTGCGCTGCTGGTGGGGGCTGGTGTGGCGTGTGCGTTGGGTGCCGCTTTAGGCAAGCCGGTGTTGGGCGTGCACCATCTTGAGGGCCATTTGTTGTCGCCGTTTTTGAGTGCCGACCCGCCCCAATTTCCCTTCGTGGCTTTGCTGGTGAGCGGTGGCCACACGCAACTGATGCGGGTGGATGGGGTAGGGCGCTATGAATTGTTGGGCGAGACGATTGACGACGCGGCCGGCGAGGCGTTTGACAAGTCGGCCAAGTTGATGGGCTTGGGCTACCCCGGCGGGCCTGCCTTGTCGCGAGTGGCGGAGAAGGGTGACCCCAAAGCCTACAAGCTGCCCCGACCCTTGATGCACAGTGGCAATCTGGACTTCTCGTTTGCCGGGCTGAAAACCGCCGTGATGGTGCAGGCCAAGAAGATTACCGCGGATCGGGCTGAGCCTGTCGAAGCCTGGCCGGTGCAGTTGCTAGCCGATCTGGCTGCGTCCACCGAGGCCGCGATTGTCGAAGTGCTGCTGAAAAAATCACTCTCCGCATTGAAGCAAACCGGGCTGAAGCGCCTGGTGGTGGCGGGCGGTGTGGGAGCGAACCGCCAACTTCGCCTGCAACTGAATGCAGCCTGCACAGCCATGGGCGTTCGGGTGCATTACCCGGAGCTTCACTTCTGCTCTGACAACGGCGCGATGATCGCAATGGCTGGGGCCATGCGCTTGCAAGCCGGACAGCAAAAAGCCAGCACGGCTTACGCTTTTGACGTCAAACCGCGCTGGCCCCTGGATTCGCTGGAATCCCACTCATCTACCGGTATTGAGCGCTAGATTGATAGCTTAAAAGGCTTTAAGTCCCTGTCAGCTATCAATAGTTAGCTACATAAAACGTAGCAGATCAGTTGATGACCAGCTCGCTCACTTTGCTAACGGGTACGACTTTCACCAGCTTCAACGTCAACACGCCGTTTTCCAGCTTGGCCTGGCTGCTGGTCACGTCGATGTCTTGCGGCAACTCGTAGGCTGATTTGTACTGGCGTGGTGCGCCCTCTTTGGATTCAATGCGCACGACACTGCCTTCGATGCCGATGCTGAGCTGCTCGCGGGTCACGCCAGGCACATCAAAACTCAACGTGAACGAGGTCTCGTCTTGCTCAATGGCAGCGGCCTTTTGGCGGTTGGCCACCAGGGCTTCGTCCAGAAAACGCTCCAATGAGCGGCCAGCAGGATTGAAAGCTGCATTGACAGCCTGACGGCGAAGGGCAGCGGGGGCGGTAGTAGCAAAAAACATGGTGTGTGTCCTAGTAAACTCGCGGCTCCCACAGTGTTCGCCGCATGCCAAGAATCTGTGAATGATTTGACTGCTTTCAAGAGATCTCTACTCCTTTATCCCCATGTTTATTCTTCATCGCAAGGTCTTGAAAAAGGTCGTTTTGACCCTATCTATTTCCCCCCTCGTTTTGTCCGGTTCACTCTGGGCCCAGTCATCGGCGACTGCACCCGCCACCAGTGCATCTTCCAGTGCCACCGCTGCTACTCAACCCATCAAGATCGCCATGATCGAGGGCCTGAGTGGTCCGTTTGGCAACACCGGCGAGGCGGTGTTTCGCAACCTGATTTGGGCGGTGGAGCGCGTCAACGCGCGGGGTGGCGTGAAGTTAGGCGTCAATCGCCCCTTGAGCCTGTCGCGTTACGACAGCAAAGGCCAGACCGAAGAAGCCTTATCCACCCTGCGCGCTGCCATTGACGATGGCGCGCAGGTCATCATGCAGGGCAACTCGTCCGCCACGGCTGCGGCGCTGATTGATGCCATCAACAAGCACAACGAACGCAAGCCGTCCAAACGCGTGATCTTCCTGAATTACGCCGCGGTAGACCCGGCGTTGACCAATGAGAAATGCAGCTTCTGGCACTTCCGCTTTGATGCCCATGCCGATATGCGCATGACGGCACTGATGAGCGTTCTGAAGGAAGACAAGGCGCTGGGCAGCGTCTACATCATTGGTCAGGACTACAGCTTTGGCCACGCTGTCGCCCTGGAGGCCAAACGCCAGCTTAAAGCGCTGCGTCCCGACATTCAAATTGCGGGAGAAGAGCTGCACCCGTTGGGCCGTGTGAAAGATTTTTTCCCTTACATGAGCAAGATCAAATCCAGTGGTGCGCAAGCCGTCATCACCGGCAACTTCGGCAATGATTTGACGCTGCTGGTCAAGGCCGCTAAAGACGTGGGTTTTGAAGGCAAGTTCTACACCTTTTACGGCAACGCGCTGGGCGCACCTGCGGCCATTGGTGAGGCCGGTGTGGGCAAAGTGATTGCCGTGGCCGACTGGTTGCCCAATGTGCAGACGGCTCAGGGTGAGGCTTTTTACCAGGCGTTTCGCCAGCGTTTCCCCAAGCCTGCGGACGACTACGTTCACATGCGCATGCAACTGATGATGGAGTCGCTGGTGCAGGCCATCGAGAAGGCTGGCACTACCAATTCAATAGCAGTGTCTTCAGTATTGGAGGGGACTAGCACCACTTTTTCCTCACAAACTGGCACCATGCGGGCTGCCGACCACCAGTTCCAGCAACCGCTGGTGGTGGGCCTGATGGACAAGATGGGCACGCCCGGCGTGAAGTTTGATGTGGAGGGCTCGGGCTACGGGTTTCGCGTGATCAAGTCACTGAGCGCGGAGCAGGCCCAGGCCCCTACGACTTGCAAAATGCAACGCCCAGCCTCGTAATTTTCCCTCCCACATCATCGGCACTACCACCATGCGCGAAGTCATTCGGAATCTAGAAGAATCCAAAATCCGCGAAGTCGCCAACGCGGGCATGGGCCGCAGCGACGTGCTGGCCTTCTGGTTTGGCGAGAGTGATGAGGTCACGCCAGACTTCATTCGTCAGGCGGCGGTCGATTCGCTCATGGGCGGCGAAACTTTTTACTCCCACAACCTGGGTTTGCCAGAGTTACGCAACGCGGTGGCGGATTACATGAACGCGCTGCACGGCCCGCATTGCCTGATCACGCCAGACCGGCTGGCGATCACCAGCGGTGGCGTGAACGCGTTGATGCTCGCCGTGCAGGCGCTGGTGGACGCGGACGATGAGGTGGTCGCTGTCACGCCCGTGTGGCCCAACTTGACGGCTCAGCCGCAAATTTTGGGCGCAACGTTGACCTGCGTGTCGCTGCAACCCCAAGACGGTGCCTGGGTGCTGGACATGGCTGAGCTGCTCTCCAAAATCACCGCATCCACCAAACTGCTGATCGTCAACGCGCCCAACAACCCCACAGGCTGGACTTTGACCCGCGCCGAGCAGGCCAGAATCGTCGCGCATTGCCGCCAAACCGGCACTTGGATTCTGGCTGACGAGGTCTACGAGCGGCTTTATTACGCGGATGACACGGCTAACGGATGCGCGCCCAGCTTTCTGGATGTGACGGAGCCCGACGACAAGCTGGTGGTGGTGCACAGCTTCTCCAAAAGCTTTCTGATGACAGGCTGGCGGCTGGGCTGGCTGGTGATGCCGCCCGCCATGATGCACCACATGGGCAAGCTGGTGGAGTTCAACACCTCTTGCTCCCCGGTTTTCGTGCAACGGGCCGGAATTGTGGCTTTGCGGCGCACGGCCGAGGTCACGCCCAAGGTGGTCGCACACCTCAAGCTTTGCCGTGATACGCTGGTTCCCCTGCTGCAGGCCTTGCCGGGCGTGCACGTGATGCCGGCGTTGGGTGGCATGTATGCATTTTTCAAGCTGGACGGCTTTGATGATTCTTTGGCCACCGCCAAGCGGCTGGTCGTGGAAGCGGGGCTGGGCCTGGCACCCGGCGAGGCGTTCATGCCGCCATCAACGCAGACCAGTGCATCGCAAGGCTGGTTGCGCTGGTGTTTTGCGTCGCAAGACCCGCAGCGGCTGGTGCTGGGTGTGGAGCGGCTCAAGACCTGGCTGGCTGTGAACCGATAGCAGCAGTCGGTATGGACGCGGTCGGGTTATAATCCTAAGGCTTTGCACACTGCGCAGCGCACGCCCAAGGCAGTTCCAGCTTTTGGCGCAAGTCGATTAACCGGGCGGATATGAATAAGCATTTTGCTTAAGCACCTTGCCCACACCCACAGGAAATGAAATGATTGCATCCAGCATCAAAGCCGCTGTCGTGAAAGACAACGCACGCCAAGTCGGTGACACCGGTAGCCCTGAAGTTCAGG
>JANOLC010000133.1:0-2478 GCA_031419575.1 Burkholderiales bacterium
CCAGGCCGCCATCGACTGGACCGTCACCTACGTGAAAGACCGCAAGGTGTTTGGCCAGCCAGTCGCCAGCTTTCAAAATACCCGCTTCACATTGGCCGAGTTGCAAACCGAAGTGCAGGTGGCGCGTGTGTTTGTCGATAAATGCACCGAGCTGCTGCTGCAAGACAAGCTCGACACCGCTACGGCCAGCATGGCCAAGTACTGGTGCAGCGATTTGCAATGCAAGGTGATGGACGAGTGTGTGCAACTCTTCGGCGGCTACGGCTTCATGTGGGAATACCCCATCACTCGTGCCTATGCGGACGCACGAGTGCAGCGCATTTATGGTGGCACGAATGAGATCATGAAGGAGGTGATCACGCGGGCTATGGGGTTGGGGGGGAAGTAGGATGGAGGTGGCGACTCGACCACTAAATAGATCCCAATGCGTCTCCGCAAGCACAAAGTTGATTCGGTTGTCCTCCATTTGGTAAATCAACAGAAAGTCGCCTCCGATGTGGCACTCACGGGCGTCGGCCCATTCGTCTTTCAATTGGTGACCCAGCCACTCGGGGCCGAGGGACACGTCATCGGGGGTTAGCAGCTCTTGGTAGTACTGCACGTTTATAGGTTGTTACATTTTTTAAAAGCAGCAAATAGTTCATCAGCAGTGGCAAACCGGGCGCGGCGTTTGATCATCATGGCGCGCGACTCTTCCATCGTGGCAGGTGGCATCACAACGCGACGGGGAGCTGAGGCTTTTCTGACGCCAACCGGAACTTTGTTTTCGCTTCGTGCGCTAGCGCACAGAACATTCTCGTCAACCCGCAGATAAATAGGGGTCACGACAGATGGCTACCGCGTGGGTTAGCTCAGGTTTCCCTTGAAAGAGCCGGGCGGATTTTTCCGTCGTCGTGAACTGTTTTAGAACTGACTTCACTTGACTTGACTAGGAAAAACAATGAAAAACTTTCAAACCAATGCTAAATCACCAATGTGGCTTTTAGCTGCTCTGGTGGTGATAGCCACTGCGGGTTGTGGCGGCGGAGGGGGCGGAAGCATTACGGCCGCCCCCGGAGTCACGGTGGCGCCGGGCGCTGTCGGTATTGCAGGTGGAGCGTCCACCGAGCCAACAGTGCGGTCCTCGAGCCCCATGAATGGCGCAACCAATGTGCCGACCAGCCAAAAAGTGGGTATTGCAACTTCGGTCGTTGCCATTTTCAGCCAGCCAATGAATCCCTTGACGATCAATTCGGCGCCCGCTGGCAGTGTGCTGACGTTCACGCTCAGGGAAACCACTGGCAACAACGTGCCCGGTACGGTGAGCATGAATGCAGCCAGCACGGTCGCCACCTTTACACCTTCGGCGACCGGATTGACTCCGAATACAAGTTACACCGCTACGGTCAGCACCGCCGCCAGGCATGCCGCAGGGGCTGCCATGCTTAACCCGGTTGCCTGGAGCTTTACCACCAGGGCGGTTGCGTCTGTGGGTCAGTCACCAGTGACTCTGGGCACGGCCGGTAATTTCGCCATTCTGGCCAAGTCAGGCATCTCCAACGTACCGAACTCGTCGGTGACCGGCGACATTGGTGTGAGCCCCATCGCCCAAACCGCCATTACCGGATTTTCTGTCTCGGCGGATGCAACGAATACATTTTCCAGGTCCACTCAAGTGATCGGCAAAATTTACGCAGCCGACTTCGCACCTCCCACGCCGGCTTACATGACCACCGCAGTTGGCGACATGGAGGTTGCTTACATTGATGCGGCAGCCAGGACATTGCCGGACTTCACGGAACGTGGTGCTGGTGAAATTGGTGGGTTGACGCTTGTGCCCGGCCTCTACAAGTGGGGCACGGGTGTTTCCATATCAACCCACGTTACGCTGTCGGGTAGCGCCACCGATGTCTGGATCTTTCAAGTGTCCGGAGATCTCACCCAGGCGAGCGCAACCAACGTGATACTCACGGGCGGCGCACTGGCCAAGAACGTTTTCTGGCAGGTCGCCGGAGGCGGGGGCGTGACGATAGGTACAACGGCTCAATTCCAGGGCGTCGTACTGACGGCCACTGCGATCAACTTGCGCACCGGGGCCTCGGCCAACAGCAGGCTGCTGGCACAGACTGCCGTCAATCTGCAGCAAAACTCGGTGACACAACCGGCCCCATAGGTGACCAGCACTTAATCATCATACGATAGTATGGTTCACCCTAATGGCGCTGTGAACTTTGTGCCGTTAAGCTCAGCTTTCAATTTTTTTGGAGCTGTTCATGACTGCTATTTCCCGTCTTTCCCGTCGTTCATTGGTGGTGAGTGTTTCCGGCGTTTTGGCTGGCATGGCGCTCACGGTGGTGGCTACGACGGTATCTGCGCAGAGCTTCCCCGCGCGGCCTGTGACGTTGATCGTGCCTTGGGGCGCTGGCGGCGGCACCGACGCCACGGCGCGCATCATCGGCAGCCTGATGGAGAAAGAACTGGGTCAGCCCATCACCGTGG
>JANOLC010000134.1:0-18100 GCA_031419575.1 Burkholderiales bacterium
AGGCGTCCCAGCGTGCCCGTGCGGCTCATGCCGTGCCATTGGTCGCGCAGGCGGCCAGTGGTGAGCGAGAAGGGGTAGCGTGATTCGCGCGGCTCGGCTACGGGCTGGTAGACGGCGTTGACGAACCTGGCGCGGCCGTCGGCTGTAGGAAAAATGCCGTCTTCGTAGAGGCGGACTTTGCCGGTGCTGGCGTTGGTTGGGAAGGGCCACTGTTGGGGGGCTTGCTCCAGCAGGGCGTAAGAGAGGCCGGTGATATCAAGGTCGCGGCTTCGAGTGGACTCGCGGTGTTCGTTCCAGATGGATTCGGGGGTGGGGTAGTCGAACGATGGGCCAGAAATTGGGGTCAGAGCCGAAATTCGCTTCGACGATTCGGCCTGATCCGCCGCTGATTGGCGAAATTCGGATCCGACTCCAATTTCTTGCAACCGCCGCGCAAATTCGACGGCGATGGACCAGTCGTGTTTGGTCTCGCCGGGCGCAGACACTGCCGCCCGAACCCGGCTAATTCGGCGCTCGCTGTTGGTGACAGTGCCGTCCTTTTCACCCCAGGTAGTCGCTGGCAGTAAAAGGTCAGCGTAGTCGCAAGTGGTGGTGGTGGCGAAGGCTTCCTGCACGATGACCAGCTCGGCGCGTTGCAGCGCGCGGCGTACCGTGGCCTGGTCGGGCATGCTTTGTGCGGGATTGGTGCAGGCAATCCACAGGGCTTTGATTTCGCCATCGGCGGCGGCCTGAAACATCTCTACAGCGGTTTTACCGGGGGTCGATGGCACATCGGGCACCTGCCACAAGGCGGCCACTTCGGCACGGTGCGCGGGGTTGGCCATGTCGCGGTGCGCGCTGATCAGGTTGGCCAGGCCACCGACTTCGCGCCCGCCCATGGCGTTGGGCTGGCCGGTGAGCGAGAACGGCCCCGCACCGGGTTTGCCAATCTGGCTGGTGGCCAGATGCAGGTTGATGAGTGCAGCGTTTTTGGCGGTGCCGCTGCTGGACTGGTTCAGTCCCTGGCAATACAGGCTCAGCGTTGAAGAGGAGGTTGCAAACATCTTCGCCGCCGCAAACAGGTCTTCCTTCTTGATGCCGCAGGTCTGGGCCACCAGGTCGGGGGTGTAGTCACGGACTGTGGCCTTGAGCGCTTCAAAGCCGTTGGTGTGTGCCGCAATATAGGAAGCGTCAGTCCAACCTTCCCACAGCATGATGTGAAGCATGCCGTCAAACAGCATCACATCGGTGCCGGGCTGCAGGGGCAGATACAGGTCGGCGATTCCGGCGGTGTCGGTCTTGCGTGGGTCGGCAAAAATGATCTTCAGACTGGGGTTCTTTTGCTTGGCATCTTCAATGCGTCTGAACAAAATCGGGTGGGCATACGCTGTGTTGGAGCCAACGATGAAGATGCACTGCGCATGGTTCACATCGTCATAGCAATTGGGCGGCGCATCCGCCCCCAGTGTCTGTTTGTAACCCGCTACGGCACTGCTCATGCACAGGCGCGAGTTGGTGTCGATGTTGTTGGTGCCGATCAGGCCCTTGGCCAGTTTGTTGAAGACGTAATAGTCTTCGGTGAGCAATTGGCCCGACACATAAAAACCCACCGCGTCAGGGCCGTGGTCACGGATGATGCGGGTGAAGTTCTCAGAAGCAAGCGTGAGCGCGTTGTCCCAGCTGACGGCTTGCAGGGCTTGAGGTGGGTTCCCGCGCTGCATTCTGCACATGGGTTGCAGCAGGCGCGTTTGCCGGGTGACGGCAGCGCTGGCGGTTAAGTGCAGGGTTGAACCCTTGGTGCACAGCCGCCCGAAGTTGGCGGGATGGTCGGGGTCACCGCGCACGCCGGTGATTTGGTTGCCTTGCGACTCGATGATCACCCCGCAGCCCACGCCGCTAGAGGGGCACGTGGAACGTGTGGATTGGGTCGCAAGCATGGTCATGCCCGGGAAACTTCTGCCGTTTCCTTCAGAGCGGGGCCCGCCACGGGGGCTTTCGCATCCAACGCCAATGTAGCCAGCTCGGACGTGCAGAGGTGCACTGCACCGTCCAGCACCTTGACGCTGAATTTTTGCGTGCAACCTTCATCCGGTGCTTTGGCGCAGCCATCGTTGAGGCCAATGGTCCAGTTGTGCAGCGGGCAGGCTACGCTGGTGCCAAACACAAGGCCCTGGCTCAAGGGGCCGCCCTTGTGCGGGCAGCGGTCCAGCAGGGCAAAGACCTCGTCCTGATCGTTGCGGAACACCGCCACATCCATGCCCGCCTCACGCGCTACGCGGCGGGAGCCTAAAACGGGGATGTCAGTCACAAAGCAGATCTTTTTCCAGTCGTTCATTTGATTTCCTATGCTATTAATATAATAGCTAAATACTTATATTTGACGGGGACTTAAGGCCAATTTGATCAATAAATCGCGCGAATGGATGCCGATGGGGCGCCAAGCTTGAGGATCACGCCGGGAGCTTGTCAAATTGCCGGGTGTCCACAGCGGCTTCCTTAAAGTCAAACCAGGGATCAGGCTCGCCATCCAGCGCAAACTGCAGGCGCTCCCACAGGGCTTTGCGGCCAACTTCGTCTTCCAGAATGCGCTTCTTGACGTAGTCCAGGCCCACGCGGTTCACGTAATGCACGGTGCGCTCCAGGTACCAGCCCTCCTGGCGGTATAGCTCGCAAAACGCGCCGGTGTACTCCAGCACTTCAGCCGGTGTTTTCACCTTCACCAGGAAGTGAGCCACTTCGGTTTTGATGCCGCCGTTGCCCGCCACATACATTTCCCAGCCGCTGTCCACACCGATGATGCCCACGTCCTTGATACCGGCTTCGGCGCAATTGCGCGGGCAACCAGACACGGCGAACTTCACCTTGTGCGGGGCATACATGCGCCACATCGCGCGCTCCAGGTCTTTGCCCATTTGCGTGCTGTCTTGCGTGCCCATGCGGCACCACTCGCTGCCCACACAGGTCTTGACCGTGCGCAGCGCCTTGGCGTAGGCGTGGCCGGACGGCATACCGATGTCTTTCCACACCGCCTGCAGGTCTTCTTTCTTGACCCCCAGCAAGTCAATGCGCTGCCCGCCGGTGACCTTGACGGTGGGGATCTTGTACTTGTCCACCGCATCCGCAATACGGCGCAATTCGCTGGATGTGGTCTCACCCCCCCACATGCGCGGAATGACGCTGTAGGTGCCGTCTTTCTGGATATTGGCGTGGCTGCGCTCGTTGATGAAGCGGCTTTGCGGGTCGTCTTTGGCTTCTTTGGGCCAGCTGGAAATCAGGTAATAGTTGATGGCAGGGCGGCAAGACGCGCAGCCGTTGGGTGTCTTCCAGCCCATGCCCTTGTAGACCGAGTCAATCGTCAGGTATTTTTCTTTGACGATGGCCTCGCGCACTGCCTGGTGGCCGTGGTCGGTACAAGCGCACATGGCCTTGGTTTTGGGCGTGGCCGAGTAGTCACCGCCCGCGGTGAACATCAAAATCTGCTCGACCAGGCCCGTGCAGGAGCCACATGAGGCGCTGGCCTTGGTGTGTTTGCGCACCTCGTCCAGTGTGAACAAGCCCTTCTCGCGGATGGCCTTGCAGATCGTGCCTTTTTTCACACCGTTACAGCCGCATACCTCGGCATCGTCGGGCATGGATGCGGCCTTGCTATGACCTTCATGCCCCACGTCGCCAATGTTGCTTTCGCCAAACATCAGCTTGTCGCGGATGTCAGCCACGCTACGTCCGTCGCGCAGCAGCTTGAAATACCAGCTGCCATCGGCCGTGTCGCCATACATGCAAGCACCGACGAGCTTGTCGTCTTTGATGACCAGCTTTTTGTAGACACCACCAAACGGGTCGCTCATCACGATTTCTTCGCAGCCCACGTCCTCCGGGCGTCCCGATGACGCGCCCATGAAGTTACCCGCGCTGAACAAATCAATACCGGTAACTTTGAGTTTGGTGGAGGTGAGCGAGCCGGTGTAGCGGCCAATGCCAAACTGGGCCAGGTGGTTGGCGGCCACCTTGGCCTGCTCAAACAAGGGGGCAACCAATCCATACGCAATGCCACGGTGGGCCGCGCATTCACCCACGCTGTAGATGCGTGCATCGGTAATGGTTTGCATGGTGTCATTCACCACAATGCCCTTGTTGCAATGCAGGCGCATGGATTCGGCCAGCGCCGTGTTGGGGCGAATGCCTACTGCCATCACCACCAGATCGGCGGCCACCTCGGTGCCATCCTTGAACTTGATGCTTCCCACCCGTTCAGGCTCAGGGCGAACGGCGGGTAGCAGCTCTTGCGTTTGTGCACCCATTAAAAAGGTCAGCCCCCGGTCTTCCAGAGACTTTTGCAGTAGCTTGCCCGCAACGCTGTCCAGCTGGCGCTCCATCAAGGTAGGCATGACGTGCACCACGCTGACTTTCATGCCACGCAGCATCAGGCCGTTGGCGGCTTCCAGACCCAGCAGACCTCCGCCAATGACCACGGCGTTTTTGTACTTGGTGGCGGCATCAATCATTTCGTTGGTGTCGGCAATGTCGCGGTAGGCAATCACGCCTTTCAGGTTTTTGCCCGGCACAGGCAGGATGAACGGGTTGGAGCCGGTGCAGATCAGCAGGCGGTCGTATTCGACCTCGGTGACATCACCGTGCGAATCAGTTCCGCGCACGATGCGTTTGACACGGTCTACCTCGGTCACCGTCTTGCCGGTGTGCAGGGTGATGTGATTTTCTTTGTACCAATCCCAGGAGTTGAGGATGATCTCGTCAATCGTCTGCTCACCCGCTAGCACGGGTGACAGCAAAATTCGGTTGTAGTTGGGATGGGGCTCGGTGCCAAACACGGTGATGTCGTACAGATCGGGGCTGATTTTCAACAGCTCTTCGATGGTGCGCACACCAGCCATGCCATTGCCGATCAAGACCAATTTTGATTTCTTCATTGACGCTACTCCTGCTACACGAAAAGGGGGACGGAACAAAAGCCTTGGCGCTGCAACACACACAGGTGGGCAAACAGCCATCAACGCCTTTAATAATTCATCGCACACGTCGTTGTGTGTATGCCCGCAACGCATGGCGCGGGTTGAGCGCTCCGTTACGCTCGGTCATAGTTATGCAAAAGCTGTGCCATATGATCAGGGTTCCATTTTTTTGCATTGAATGACATGACGACTGCGGTGGTTTTTTGGAGTGAATTGAGGGGCGCTACGGGGGCCGCTATCGAGGACCGTGTGAGGGGTGAAACGCCCTTAACGCAACCTGTGATTACTCGATGCGTTGCGGATCTGCAGGCTGTCGGCGTCGAGGTGTTGAGCACCGTGACGCAGTGCAGCAATTTGGTGCAAAACGTCCAACTTCATGCACCTGATGTGGTCGTGTGCCATGTGCCGCAGGTGGATGAGGCCTTTTTCAGCGCAGTAGCGTTGCTGCAAAGTCCCGTGCCTTGCGCACTTCTGGTGTTCACGCAGACAGATAGCGTGCAAGCCACAGCGCGTGCCATCGCCTGCGGTATTCATGCCTTTGTGGTCAACGGCTACACCCCGCAGCGTTTGAGTGCCTTGATCACGCTGGCGCAAGCCCGCTGCCAGCACGACCAGGCTTTGCGAGCGCAAGTGCTTGACCTGACCCGTCGCCTTGACGAGCGCAAAGCCGTAGACCGTGCCAAAGGCATCCTCATGCAGGCGCGCCAGGTCTCAGACGGCGATGCCTACCGCATGCTGCGCACCGCATCCATGCACAGCAACCAGCGTCTGGGCGAGGTGTCGCAGCAGGTGATTGAGTCGGCGCACTTTGCGGATGCGGTGAACCGCGCGGGACAGCTGCGCATGTTGTCGCAGCGCCTGGTCAAGCTGTATGTGCTGCAGTTGAATGCCACGCCATCCGCTTCATCGACTTCACCGATAGTTCCCGCGTCTCTTGCTTTGCACAAAAGCGCGTTGAAGGCCTCGGTCAAGCGGGTGGATGAAACCTTGAGTTTTTTGGACAAAAACCTTTCATCCCGTACCTCCGTGCTGGGCGAGTCCGGCGTGGTGGACAGCTTGGCCCCACTGCTTCAAGCCTTGCTGGCCACCTGGCTGCCACTGAAAAAAACTCTGCAAGGCGTGCCCCAATCCGCCCGGGTTGCATCCATCGACCTATTGGCCGAGCAGTTGTTGCAAGAAGCCGAACACGTCACGTTGGGTCTTGAACAGGCCGGCGCGGTCGCTCCGCTACACGTGCTAAATCTGGCCGGGCGCCAGCGCATGCTGTCACAGCGCTTTGCCAAACAGGCGCTATTGGCGGCTTTGCACCCGGAATTGAGCGGCTCGGTAGATGCCAATTTGCTGACAGAGACCCAAGCCGCCAACCGGGCAGTTACCCAGGTCGCGTTCGAGCAAGCTTTGGTGACGCTCAACGGTCTGCCCCTGACAACGCCCGCCATTCGCACCGCCTTGGACGAAGCCGCCCAGGGCTGGCAAGCTATGGTGGCCGGGGCGACCGACCTCACCGAGCCCAACGGATGCACCAAATTGGCGCATTCCAGTGAAAGCTTGCTGGACGTGTTTGAGGCGTTATCGACCCACTACGAGCGCAGCATGCAGATGCTGATGGGGTAACTTGGCCTTGCCTGCTGCCCCGGAGGGACGGCACGCTTAAGGGCTGCCCTAATGACGCTACTGAAGTTGGACTTGCCCCGTTTGCACGGACACATTCAGGCTTCTTGGGATCGGCTGGGGTAGGCCACCAACCAGAAAGCGCGACTGGCGCACAGCTTCATGTGCGAGACCTGCATGCGGTGATAGATTCCACCGATAACCATGCCTTCCTCGCTCCAGTCAAACTGAAAAGCATCGCCTAAGTCGAACCTCAAAGGTACAAAGGCTTTGATATCTTTGCCAGCATCGGCACGCCAAGCCCGAATGAAGTCGGTGACTCGGGTGTAGCCGCCCACATACCCGCGGGCCTTGATTTGCGCAAACAGCGCACGTGCCGTGCGCCTATTCTGTTTGGCTCTCAAAGCATCAGCTTTGAGAGCCTGTTCCAGTTCGGCAATAAATCCACCCAGCTTGCTAAACCCAGCAGCCCTGCTGTAGGTCGGCACTTTGACTTCTTCTGCCGTCCTGAGCCATCTGCGCACCGTGTTGCGCGACATGCCTGTGCGCTTGGTGATTTCATGCAGCGACAACTTGTCGCGCACATACATTCGACGCATTCTTCCCAACATTTCCATGGTGATCACCTTGTTTGTCCTCTGCCTAAAATTTGGGCAGAGCAAGTAAAACACCTGGGTCAGTTTTGAAGCGGCACTATGGCCGTAGGTGGGTCAGTTTTCGGTCGGCGGCAACATCCAGAAGGCACAAAGCGGGCGCTGCGGTGCCCAAAATGGTCGCTCCGTAGCGGACTTTGGCATCTGCTCGCCTCCGCACGTGGCCAGCAGCTGTGGGATCAGTGTGATGCGCAGTCGGATGACGCGGTGCATGGTGAACCCGATTGGGATCTGGCCGCACAGCTAGCACCCGACTACGAGGTGGACAGACAAGTCAACTGGTGAGGGATAGAAGCAGTGTTCTCGCACGCGCTGTGAGGGCAGACTGCGCCGACCATTGTCCAAAGCCGCCTTGCGGACGAGCGTCTGGCCGTTGGGCGGCTTCGAGGACTCAAACTGCGCAGGCCAAAAGCGTTTGCAAGCCCAAAACCCGTGCATACTTGACCACATGTCACATGCGGTTGAATTTCCTATATGTGTGTGAAACGCGTCAGCCCGGCGACCCGGATGCCCAACCAGGAAGCCCCATGCCCTTGCCCACCGATCCTCCAAACCGCGCCGATAACGACAGTACGACGGAAGCTGTCTTAGCAGTCGCCGCCACCAACGTCGACAAAGCGCTACCGCTGCTGAACCCCGACGCTGCCGAACCGACGGCGTGGCCTTCCACAACGGTCAACGTGCGCAGCGCTGCACTGGTGGTGATCGCCACGCTGGGCAGCCTGTATGTGCTGCATTGGGCCAGCGAGGTGTTCGTGCCTTTGCTGATGGGCCTGATGCTTAGCTACGCGCTCACGCCGTTGGTCAATCGGATGGTGCGATGGCACCTGCCGCGCGCCCTGGCGGCCGCTATTGTGCTGGTAGGCATCGTGACCGGCGTCGGCTCGGTCTTGTACCACCTCAGTGACGACGCCGTCGCCATGATCGAGAGCATGCCCGAGGCCGCACAGAAGCTGCGGCGCGGGCTGGAGGGCCAGCGCAGCCAGGGCACGGCGGCTGCCATCGGCAAGGTGCAGAAGGCGGCCGCGGAGATCGAGCGCGCCACCGAGACTGACGCGGCTCCGGCCGCCAGCCGTGGTGTCACCAAGGTGCAGATCGAGCGTGGCCGCTTCAACGTGAAGGACTACCTCTGGCCCAGCGCGATGGGACTGGCATCGGCCTCGGGGCGGGTCGTGGTGGTCGTGTTCATCGCCTTCTTCCTGCTGGCCTCCGGGGACACCTTCCGGCGCAAGATGGTGCGCATCGCCGGTCCGACCTTCGGTCAGAAAAAGCTCACGCTGCAAGCTCTGGACGAGATCGACCACCAGATCCAGCGTTACCTGGGCGTGCAGGTGATCACCAGCGTCCTTGTCGGCGTCGCCACCTGGCTGGCTTTTCTGTGGATCGGGGTTGAGCGCGCGGCCGTGTGGGGCGTAGCTTCGTTTGTCCTTAACTTCATTCCCTACTTCGGAAGCATCGTTGTCACTGGTGGTGCGGCGCTGATGGGGCTGGTGCAGTTCGGCACGATCGAGATGGCGCTGCTGGTCGGGGGTGTGTCGCTTGCCATCCACAGCATCGAGGGCTACATCCTGACACCCTGGATGACGAGCCGCGCAAGCCGCATGAATGCGGTAGCGGTGTTCGTCGGCGTGCTCGCCTGGGGTTGGCTGTGGGGCATCGCGGGCTTGTTCCTCGGCGTGCCGATCATGATGGCGATCAAGGCCGTGTGCGACCGGGTTGACGAGCTGAAGGCCGTGGGCGAATTGCTCGGCGACTGACGCCCGCTGCGACCGCGGTGGAGCCGCGGTAACAAGTGCGGGCGTGGCCGGTCGCTGAACGAGCATGTGCACGTCCCTGTCTGCGTAGCGGATGGGGTGTTTGAGGATGTGACGGAAGACCACTTGAGGTCCCGGAAGCGGGTATTCGTGACCGGCAGGTTACGCGACATGCCTGCCTTAGAAAAGGACCCCGTGAATGACCGCAAAGGGGACCTGACCGGACCATGGCTGGAAACCTTCGACTGACTCCTGACAGCCCATCAGATGTTGTCTCCTGATAGTTCAATCAGGAGGTTGCATCCATTGCGAATTCGGGCAATCTCACTTTCTGAGCTCACATCATGGCGCAGGCGATCTGTGACGTAAGCGGTCAATGCGGTGGAAAGGCGTTTGTGCGATTTTTTGCCGGCTGATAGCTTCAATGCCTCAGTCTCTCGGTTCTGTAGGGCCTTGGCCTCAACAACGTGTTCATTCGGGATCAAATTTGAAAATGACCTTCTGATCATTTCAACTTCGCCGACCAGAACCTCGATTTCGGCCAACTTAACTGTTATTGCAACATTCGGTATGAACACCGACCCAGGATAGCCAGGGTCTTCAAATGCAAGCGGCGCAACCGAGGCTTCACCCGCCAAAAAAATTGAAGTGATGTGTGGCAGATCCATGGCCAGAATCAAGAGCAGACCAGGGTTGACGTGCTCAACTGCGCTCACAGGCATCCGATTCATGTCTGGCAAAATATAACCACCGGCGTGCCCCATCTCTGGATTGTCAAATGGCAGGGCTTCCAAAGGAACTAGAAAACCCGGCTTACGGCCCGGGCGGATGTATATGGCCAATTTGCCAGTGGAGGAAGCCCTGAGCAAATCCATGCTGGCAATTCCCGAAGCTCCCGCAGCCTGAGTCAAAGTGATGTGTCCACCAGCCAACAGAAGCGGGTGCCCCTGGGTGATTTTCAGCAGTTCGGAATGATGCATGGGATTGAGTGTGGACTGAGAAATCAGCAGCTCGGTTTCAAAAAAGCGCTGACGCCATTGTGTTGCCAATGCACCCGCCACAATCTTGGCCATGCATAAAACGCTCGTGCCTGTCGTGATGATGATTTCCCGCTTGCCGATAGTTTGGCGCAATCGAACCGGAACAGTCAGGCGCAGTACATAGGTTCCTGATTCGCGGCGATATAAGCCTTGCATGATGCACCTTTGTATGAGGGTGCTGTACATGCGGCAAGAGAATGAGAATTCTTGTTAAGAATCAATCTCTTACAGAGATGTGGAGCGGGTGATGAGAATCGAACTCACGTATCGAGCTTGGGAAGCTAGCGTTCTACCATTGAACTACACCCGCAATTTGTAACCTGTTGATTTATTTAAGTTTTCAATCCAAGTGATTGGAACTAATCAACTTTTTCCGCCGTTGTAATGCTTGCTTTCGTAACGGCACGTATGTGCACGTCCACATATTTACGCTGGAGCTACGCTAGTTCTCAGGTACCAGGTTGAAACCTCAACTTGATAACAACAAAACTACGGCTAGTAGTATATGCAATGTTTTTTGACGCTAGAAATCAGGCAGGCCTAGTAAACGCCTGGCTCAGTTTTCAGTTGGCCACAAACTTACCCTTGCAACCCGCGCTGCAAAAGTAAACTGGTTTGCCGTCGTACTCCAACGAGTATGGTGCTTGCGGTGTTACCGTCATGCAGCAGACAGGGTCTTTCAGAGGTAACGCTACCTCGTTGAAGGTCATGTTTTGTTGAAAGGCCATGCCTCACCCGCAATCATTTTTGCTTGGCCAGCCATTGGTCGAACTTGGCAATTTCTTTTTTCTGCGCGGCAATGATCTGCTTTGCCATCGCCTTCATGGTGGATGACTTGCCATTTGCAATTTCCATTTCAGACATATCCACGGCTTGCTGGTGGTGAATTTTCATCATCATGGCAAAGTCCTTGTCAGTGTTTCCGGACATAGACATCTTGTTCATGCTGTCCGTCCCGGACATCATGGCGTGTTTCATACCCTCGGATGCCGTCATGCCGCTCTGCATATGGCCTTTGGGCATGCTGGGCGATGCCATCGGTTGCGCTGGCTGCGCCTGAACAGCGGTCACCAGACACAGCGTAGCCAATGGCACAAAGCAGAGCGTCCGAAGTGATTTGAGCGGATAGATATTCATGAAATTCCTTCAAGTTGTAGCGGAAACTCCATTCTTAACAGCCGCTTACGATCTGTCTGTGTGCTTGCGTACAAAGTAATCTTCCCGATGCTTCAATCTGAAAAGCGTGGTGCGCAAGGCCCCTGCGCCACGGCATCCTTGAATCCCAATTCTGGAACAGTCGCGTTCACAAAAAGCGGCTGGCCTGCCTGATGCGCCAAAACCACTCGCAGTACAACCAGCATCGAGTTTGGCAACCGCTGCTGTTAGCGCAGCTTGTCAGCCAGCGCCAGCTTTTCCCTGGGTGAGCGACAACGCCTGCGCCGTTTTGATGAGTAGGGCGCGAACGTCTTTTTGCGTTGGACCGACGTGGCGGTCAATGCGGCGCAGGTAGGGACAGGTTAACGCGGCCAGTGCGTTATTGTCTGGCCCCAGGATGGGGCATGAGATATCCACCACGCCATAGGTTTGCAAACTGTCGCGCTCAAAGTAGCCACGGTCGCGAATGTCTTTGAGTGATTTTTCGAGCTCGCCGGAGGTAAATGGCACCTCGCCCTCCAGCGTGGTGTGCTCGGCCAGCATGCGCTCCAGCCGCTCGGTGTCAGAAAACGCCATCAAGACGTGTCCCGATGCCGTGTCCAGCAAATTCACCCGTGCCCCAGGCTGAAGCGAAATGCCCCATCCACGCGGGCTGTTGACTTGGGCTGTGACCAGGATGTTGCCCCGGTCATACACGCCCAAGTGGCAGGACTGCTCGGACCCGCGTGCGAACTCATCCATGATGGGCAGGGCTTGCGTGACAAGTCGGCTCACGGGTGGGTGAATGTGTGCCAGCGCAAACAGCTTCAGGCTCAGCGAATAGCGATCCCCCGACAGAGACCGCATCACATACTGGCGCACCACCAAGCGCTCCAACATCCGGTAGATCTCGCTGGCGCTGCGATCCATGTATTTGACAATTTCGGCACGTGTCAGGCCCTGGGGTTGACGTGCCAACAGCTCAAGAATGTCCAGGCCCTTGTCCAGCGCGGGTGCACGGTAGCGGTCATCAGGCAAAGTGTTGACGGTCATGGTGTCAAGGCGCATGGTGGGATGACCACGATTTAGGGAAAGTCCCAGTTCGCCGGGGTGAAAAGTCGTTTATTATGACGCTTCATATATAAATTGTTTGTTCATAAGTGAATTTTTTTGACTCCTCTGGTTTCCATTGCTCATCTGAATAAGTCTTTTCCGGGCGTGCGTGCGCTGGATGATTGTCAGTTTGAGTTGCTGGCTGGTGAGGTGCACGCGCTGATGGGGGAAAACGGCGCAGGCAAGTCCACGCTGATGAAAATTTTGGCCGGGGTTTACCAGAAAGACTCGGGTGAGATTGCCGTGTTGGGCAAGCCGGTAGATATCCCTAGCCCTCGGGCGGCACAGGCACTGGGCATTGGCATCATTCACCAAGAGCTTAACCTGATGAACCACTTGAATGTGGCTCAAAACATCTTCATTGGGCGCGAGCCGCTGGGCAGGCTGGGCGTGTTCATTGACACGCAAAAAATGGAGCGAGACACCCAGGCCATTTTTGATCGACTGAATTTGAACCTGGACCCTTGCACCGAGGTTGGTGATTTGACCGTGGCCAAGCAGCAGATGGTGGAGATTGCCAAGGCACTGTCGTTTGACTCCCGCGTGTTGATCATGGACGAGCCTACCGCTGCCTTGAACAACGCCGAGATTTCCGATCTGTTTCGTATCATTCGCCAGCTTAAAAGCCAGGGTGTGGGCATTGTTTACATCTCGCACAAGATGGACGAGTTGAAGCAGATTTCAGATCGTGTCACCGTGATGCGTGACGGCCAATATATTGCCACCGTGCCCACGGCCACCACCAGCATGGAGACCATCATCAGCATGATGGTGGGCCGCACGCTGTTTGAAGGTGAGGGACCCACGGCGCATAACGCTGATCATCCCGTGGTGCTGGAGGTGCGCAACCTGAATCGGGGCCGCGCTATCAAAGATGTGAACTTTGTAGTCCGCAAGGGTGAGATTTTGGGCTTTGCGGGGCTGATGGGTGCCGGGCGAACTGAGGTGGCGCGGGCCGTATTTGGGGCCGACAAAATTGACTCGGGTGAAATTTGGGTGCGTGGCGAAAGAGTGAGTATTCAGACGCCCGCTGATGCCGTGCAGCGCGGCATTGGTTACTTGTCAGAAGACCGCAAGCATTTTGGGTTGGCCACGGGTATGGACGTGGAGTCCAACATCGTGCTGGCCAGCATGTTCCGGTTTTTAGCCATGGGTTTCTTTCTCAAGCGTCCGGCTATTCAGGAGGCAGCTGCCAAATTTGTGACTCAGCTGGGCATCAAGACCCCATCCGTACAGCAGAAAGTGGCGTTGCTGTCGGGTGGCAATCAGCAAAAAATTGTGATTGCCAAATGGTTGGTGCGCGACTGCGAAATTCTGTTTTTTGACGAACCCACGCGCGGCATTGACGTGGGCGCGAAGAGCGAGATTTACAAGCTTCTCAATGCCCTGGCCGCACAGGGCCGCGCCATTGTGATGATCTCCAGTGAGTTGCCCGAAGTGCTGCGCCTGAGCCACCGCATTGTGGTGATGTGCGAGGGCCGCATCACCGGCGAGTTGTCCGCACAAGATGCGAGTCAAGAAAAAATTATGCAGCTCGCCACACAGCGCGAGGCTGTCGCCTGAATATATTTGAACCGGATTGCCATTTATGTCTGACACCACTGCACTGCAACGATTGAAAAACTCAGTCTTCAGCACCAACACGCGTCAAAAGTTGTTGGCATTTGCCAGCCTGATGGGGCTGTTGATTTTCTTCAGTCTTGCCTCGCCAAACTTTATGCAAACTGACAATATGGTGGGTATTTTGCAGGCTACCGCTGTTAATGGTGTGCTGGCCATTGCTTGCACATTTGTCATCATCACGTCGGGTATTGATTTGTCGGTCGGGACGCTGATGACGTTTTGCGCGGTGATGGCGGGTGTGTTCCTCACGTATTGGGGCTTGCCGTTTTATGTGGGTGTGGCGGCAGCGATTTTCTTTGGTGCGTTCTCTGGTTTTATTTCGGGCGTGTTGATTGCCATACTCAAGATTCCGCCCTTCATTGCCACGCTGGGCATGATGCTTTTGCTCAAAGGGCTGTCATTGGTTATCTCGGGTACCAAGCCGATTTACTTTAGCGATACGCCCGAGTTTTCCAGCATTTCGCAAGACTCGTTGATTGGATATTTTTTGCCCGAACTTCCCATTCCCAACGCAGTACTTATTCTGTTCGTCCTGGCTGTTGTGTCGAGTTTGATATTGAACAAAACAGTCATGGGCAGCTACACCTTCGCGCTGGGCAGCAATGAAGAAGCGGTACGTTTGTCAGGCGTCAACGTGAACCGCTGGAAGATCATCATCTACTCATTCAGTGGTGCGATATGCGGTGTAGCAGGTTTGCTAATTGCGTCGCGGTTGAACTCTGCGCAGCCTGCGTTGGGCCAAGGGTATGAGTTGGATGCGATTGCGGCGGTGGTCATTGGTGGCACATCGTTGGCCGGTGGCGCGGGAACCATATTGGGTACGATCATTGGTGCCTTCATCATGAGTGTGCTGACCAATGGTTTGCGCATCATGTCAGTGGCCCAGGAGTGGCAAACGGTGGTGACGGGTGTGATCATCATTCTGGCGGTGTATGCCGACATTTTGAGAAAGCGCAAGCGATAGCGTGGCTATCAATTTGCGTAGTGGGCTGGTAAGTGTTCATTTGGTAGGTGTTTTTTTTAACTAGGAGATAAGACATGATCATGAAGAGAAAATTGTTGAGCTTGGCCATCGGGATGAGTTTGACCATGGGGCTGACAAGCACCAGTTTTGCGGCGGATGAAATCTACATTCCGATTGTTTCCAAAGGGTTTCAACACCAGTTTTGGTTGGCAGTGAAGCAGGGTGCCGATCAGGCCGCGAAAGACCTGAAAGTGAAAATCACTTTTGAAGGCCCAGAGACTGAGGCGATGGTCGATAAGCAAATGGACATGCTCGCTGCAGCACTGGCCAAGAAGCCAGCCGCCATTGGTTTTGCAGCGGTAGACAGCAAGGCCGCGATCCCGTTGCTCAAAAAAGCGCAGGCAGCAAAAATTCCTGTCATCGCGTTTGACTCCGGTGTTGATAGCGACATTCCTCTTACCACCGCCACTACTGACAATGCCGCCGCTGCGGGCATGGCAGCTGACAAAATGGCTGAACTGATTGGCAAAGAAGGTGATGTAGCTTTGGTGGTACATGACCAGACCAGCCGCACTGGCATCGCCCGTCGCGATGGCTTTGTGAACCGCATCAAGGCGGCTTACCCCAAGATCAAAGTGGTGACGGTTCAATATGGCGATGGCGATCATTTGAAATCAACCGAGATCACCAAAGCCATTTTGCAAGCCAATCCTAAATTGAAAGGAATTTTTGCCGCTAATGAAGGCTCGGCCATTGGTGTGATTAACGGTGCCAAAGAAATGAAACGCACCATCACCATCATTGGCTACGACTCCGGCAAGCAGCAAAAAGCCGCTATTCGCGATGGCTCCATGGCGGGTGCCATCACCCAGAACCCAGTTGGTATTGGCTATAAAACGGTTGAGGCCGCAGTCAAGGCTTTGAAGGGCGAGAAGCTGCCGAAAATCATTGATACCGGCTTCTATTATTACGACAAGAAAAACATCGACGATCCAAAAATCGCTGCGGTGTTGTACGACTGATCTGGTCAGTCGTTGAAAGCAAAAAGGCCCTGTCAAAACGACAGGGCCTTTTTTTTGAACTGTGCACCAAGTTATTTCAGAATGTCGCCGATACACAGGTATTTGATCTCGACATAGTCATCCATGCCATGGTGAGAACCTTCACGGCCCAAGCCGGACTGTTTCACTCCGCCAAACGGCACATGCTCGGTGGCCAGAATGCCCACGTTGATGCCGACCATGCCGTACTCCAGTGCCTCGCTGACCCTGAAGATGCGGCCCACATCCCGGCTGTAGAAGTAGCTGGCTAACCCAAACTCGGTGTTGTTGGCCGCATCGATGGCCTCCTGCTCGGTCTTGAAGCGGAATACAGGCGCGAATGGCCCAAAGGTTTCCTCTTTGGCGCACAGCATGTCGGCACTGGCTTCAGAGATCACGGTCGGTTCAAAAAACTGCCCTTGCAACTTGTTGCCGCCGGCCATCACTTTGCCGCCCTTGGCCAGCGCATCGGCCACATGGCGGGCAACTTTGTCCACCGCTGCATCTTCAATCAGCGGGCCTTGCATCACGCCATCTTCAAACCCGTTACCCACCTTCAGTGCCTTAACTTTGGCGGCGAACTTGGCGACGAACTGGTCATACACACCATCCTGCACGTAGAAACGGTTGGCGCACACGCAGGTTTGGCCCGCGTTGCGGTACTTGCTGGCCATGGCACCTTCTACGGCGGAATCAATGTCGGCATCGTCAAACACAATGAACGGCGCATTGCCACCCAGTTCCAGTGACATCTTCTTTACCGTCGGTGCACTTTGTGCTATCAGGATGCGGCCCACTTCGGTGGAGCCGGTGAAGCTGATGTGGCGCACCACATCGCTGGCGCAAATCACCTTGCCCACTGCGAGGGAGTTGTCGCCGTCGGCGGTGATCATGTTCAGTACCCCGGCCGGAATGCCTGCGCGGATGGCCAGTTCAGCGGCAGCCAGGGCAGTCAGCGGCGTCAGTTCGGCTGGCTTGATGATGACTGTGCAGCCTGCTGCCAGCGCGGGAGCCACTTTGCGGGTGATCATGGCCAGCGGGAAGTTCCACGGCGTGATGGCGGCGCACACGCCAATCGGCTGCTTGATCACCATCAGGCGGCGGTTGTTGTCAAACTGGGGCAAGGTTTCGCCGTTGACGCGTTTGGCTTCCTCGGCAAACCATTCAACAAAGCTGGCCCCGTAGGCGATTTCGCCCTTGGCCTCGGCAAAGGGCTTGCCCTGCTCGGCGGTCATGATGCGGGCCAGGTCTTCCTGGTTGGCCATCAGTAGATCAAACCACTTGCGCAGGATAATGCTGCGCTCTTTCGCTGTCTTGCTGCGCCAGGCTGGCCAGGCGGCGTTGGCAGCAGCGATTGCTTTTTCCGCATCGCCAGAACCCAAATTCGCGACATCGGCCAGTTTGTGGCCGTTAGACGGGTCATTGATGTCAAAGCGGTTGATGCCTGCCACCCACTCGCCGTTGATCAGGGCGTCGGTTTTAAGCAGGCTGGGGTCGTTGAGTAGCGAAAGGGGCGCTGTTTTCATGTCCATTGAGGGTCTCCGGGTGGTCGAGGGGAAAATCTTGGCAAACGTGGAGCATAGCGCGTAAGGCACGACTCTGCCTCAGGGAAAAGGGCACAAAACCTATAATCAAGGGTTACGCCCGAGGCACAGCCAGAACCCTATCAGCAAGACCATGACTTCTTCCACCATCACCCCTTCTTTCACGGTCAGCGACATCCGCAAAACCTTCCTCGACTTCTTTGCGTCCAAAGGCCACACGGTCGTCGCCAGCAGCTCGCTCGTCCCCGGCAACGACCCCACGCTGATGTTTGTCAACTCGGGCATGGTGCAGTTCAAGGACGTGTTCCTGGGCACCGACAAACGCTCCTACGTGCGTGCCGCGTCGGTGCAAGCCTGCCTGCGCGCCGGTGGCAAACACAACGACCTGGAAAACGTGGGCTACACCGCGCGCCATCACACCTTTTTCGAGATGATGGGCAACTGGAGCTTCGGCGACTATTTCAAGCGCGACTCGCTCAAATGGGGTTGGGAGCTGCTGACGCAGGTCTACAAACTGCCCGCCGATAAGCTCACCGCCACGGTCTACATTGACGATCAGGAAGCCTACGACATTTGGACGAAGGAAATCGGCCTGCCGCCTGAGCGTGTGATCCGCATTGGTGATAACAAGGGTGCCAAGTACGCGTCTGACAACTTCTGGATGATGGCCGATACGGG
>JANOLC010000135.1:0-8597 GCA_031419575.1 Burkholderiales bacterium
CATTGGTGGGTGTTGCAGCCGCGGGTGCTGGCACCGGTGCTGCGGGTTGGTGTGCCGGGAGCCAGCGCCGAGCTGGGTTACCGCGTGGCGTTTTTGGTGTCGCTGTCCGCCACCGCACGGCTTGGTGTGGGTGCGCTGGCCACGCATTCGTACACCTTGCAATTGCTGCGCTATGTGGTGCTGATCAGCCTGTCGATTGGCTGGGCTTGCGAGATCATGGTGGGCAGGCTGGTGGGCGCGGGCAAGTTCCGCCAGGCTCAAGACCTGGTCAGAAAAGGCACGCGCAACGGGCTGGTGGCTTCCGGTACGCTGGCTTTGCTGGCGGCCCTGGCCGCACCGTGGCTGATGCGCATTCTTACCAAAGACCCGCAGGTGATTCAGGCCGCCCAAACCCTGCTTTGGATTGGCATTGCGCTAGAGACCGGGCGGGTGTTCAACATCATCGTGACAGGGGCGCTGCGGGCCACGGGCGACGTGATTTACCCGGTGGTGGCCAGCGTGGGCTCGTTTGCGCTGGTGCTGGGGGTGGGCTCGTATGTGCTGGGGCGCCACTTTGGTTTGGCCGGCATCTTCATCGCCTATGCCGCTGACGAGTGGGTGCGCGGCCTGCTGATGATGGCGCGTTGGCATTGGTTGGGCTGGGTGAAGCACGCCAAGCGCACCTTGCGCCGGGTAAGAGGCATGTAGCGAGATTTCAGCAACAAATCAGCCTCTAGTCCTCGCTGGACATCGATAGTTTGCTATATTTTATGCAGCACTTTGAATCGCCAATCAACAAAAATATTATTGTCTTTTTATTCAAAAGACTCCTTACTTTGTTGTTTCGGGTTTGCAACACTGCATTCAACAGACATTGACACCCGCCAAGCCCAACATGACCAGCACACCCAAAGACACTTCAACCGGCAACCCCTCGCCCACACAGCCATCAGAGCAGACCGGTATGCATAGAGGCCTGACCAGCTACGGCGATGCGGGTTTCTCGCTGTTCCTGCGCAAGGCCTTCATCAAAGGCGCGGGCTACACCGACAAGGCGCTGGACCGCCCGGTGATTGGCATCACCAACACCGGCAGTGCCTACAACCCCTGCCACGGCAACGCGCCGCAGTTGATTGAAGCCGTCAAGCGCGGCGTGATGTTGGCGGGCGGCCTGCCGATGGACTTCCCCACCATCTCGATTCACGAAAGTTTTGCCGCGCCCACCAGCATGTTCTTGCGTAACTTGATGTCCATGGACACCGAGGAAATGATTCGCGCGCAGCCCATGGACGCGGTGGTGCTGATTGGCGGCTGCGACAAAACCGTGCCCGCGCAGTTGATGGGCGCAGCATCGGCGGGCATTCCCGCCATCCAGCTCATCACCGGCTCCATGCTGACCGGCTCGCACCGGGGGGAGCGCGTGGGTGCCTGCACCGACTGCCGCCGTTATTGGGCCAAGTTCCGCGCCGGTGAGATTGACGCACAAGAAAAAGACGACGTCAACAACCAGCTAGTCGCCAGCGTGGGCACCTGCTCGGTGATGGGCACAGCCAGCACCATGGCCTGCATTGCCGAGGCGCTGGGCATGACCGTGCCCGGTGGTGCATCGCCCCCGGCGGTGACGGCTGATCGCATCCGCATTGCCGAAGAAACCGGCGCGCGTGCGGTGCAAATGGCTAAGTCCAAACTCACCATCGACAAAATCCTCACGCCCCAAGCGTTTGAGAACGCCATGCGGGTGTTACTGGCGATTGGGGGCTCCACCAACGGCATCGTCCACCTGGCCGCCATTGCCGGTCGGCTGGGGCTGGACATTGACCTCAAAGCGCTGGATCGCATGGGCCGCGACACCCCGGTGCTGCTGGACCTGAAACCTTCGGGCCAGCATTACATGGAAGACTTTCACCACGCCGGGGGCATGGCCACGCTGTTGCGAGAGCTGAAACCTCTGCTGCACCTGGGCGCGTTGACCGTGACTGGGCGCACGCTGGGTGAAGAGCTGGAGGCTGCACCGCCTGGCTTCAAACAGCATGTGGTGCGCCCGTTCAACCAGCCCATCTACCCGCAGGGCGGCATTGCCGTGTTGTACGGCAACCTGGCCCCCGGTGGCGCGATCATCAAACAATCCGCCGCCGACGCCCAACTGATGGAGCACGAAGGCCGTGCCGTGGTGTTTGAGAACGCCCAAGACCTGGCGAACCGCATTGACCGCGATGACCTGGATGTGAATGCCGACGACATTCTGGTGCTCAAAAACATTGGCCCCAAGGGCGCGCCCGGCATGCCCGAAGCGGGCTACCTGCCCATCCCCATGAAGCTAGCGCGCGCGGGCGTGAAAGACATGGTGCGCATCTCTGACGGCCGCATGAGCGGCACCGGCTACGGCACCATCGTGCTGCACGTCACGCCGGAATCCGCCGTGGGTGGCCCGCTGGCGCATGTGCAGAGCGGCGACCGCATCCGCCTGAGTGTGAAAAACCGCGAGATTTCGTTGCTGATCTCTGCCGAAGAACTGGCCCGGCGTGCGCTTGCAAATCCGGTGGTGGTGCCAACGGCTGCGCGGGGCTACCGCAAGTTATTTTTGCAAGAGGTCAACCAGGCCGACAAAGGCGTGGATTTCGACTTTTTACGCGGAGTTGATGGTCAAATCGACCGCTAGTCCTCGTCAATCATCAATAGTTTGCTACTACTTACATAGCATGCTATAGCCAGCCCAATCTTACTGGCGATGCGTTGCAGGTCCTGGGGGCTTGGCAAACACCGCCTTGGCATCTTCCAGAAAGGCATGTGCCAGTGCCACGCGTGGCCCGTGTTCGCCCCAGATCAACCCCACATGGCGCACCGGCGCGCGCTCGGGCAGCGCAATGCGTGAAATGGCCAGCCCGCTTTGCCACAAAGGCGGCCAATCCGGAATCAGCGCAATACCCACGTTTTGGGCCACCAGGGCGGCAATGGCCATCAGCCCGTCAATCTCCAGGCGCTGGCGGGGCCGAATACCCTGATCGCGCAGATACCGGTCGGCCAACTGCCCGCCCAGCACCGAGCGGTCATAGCGAATGAACGGCTCCGTGCGCAGCAGCTCGTGAGCGTCTCGGCTGGCCAGGCGGTCGGGCACAACGACCACCAGGGGCTCTTCCAGCAAGGATTGCCACTCGCAGCTTTTGGCGATGACAAATTGCGGCTCCACCACGATGGCGGCGTCCAGCGCGCCACTACCCACCTGCCGGCACAGGTCTACAGAGGCCCCTGGCGTGACAAACACATTGAGTTCAGGGAAACGATCGTAGATTCGTTTGAGCACCGGGGGCAGCACGCTGGTCATGGCAGAGGCAAAGACGCCCAGCCGGAACTCACCCACCGACGCGCCATCACTGGCAACGGCACGCAGGTCTCGCACATCGCGCAGCACAGCACGCGACTGCTCCAGGATGTTGACGCCCGCAGCGGTGGGTTTGACGGAGCGCCCGGCCCGCTTGATGAGCACAGCGCCCAACTCCAGTTCCAGTGAATGAACGCGCGCCGCGACGGCCGCCGGGGTCAAGTCCAGCCGACGGGCGGCCTCAGCCAGTGAACCAACGTCCACCACGGTGACAAAGCTTTGTAAATATCGAAGGTCCATGGCGCGATTGAATCCTGAATCGGTGGGTAAAGAAGATAAATATCTTATCTTTTGATTATCAAATACACAGCTTCTATTTTCTTTGAGGGACACCAATACTGCGGGTCTGCCTTCATTGAAACGAGACAACGATATGACCCACCGTATCCGTGGCGTACTTGCCCCCGTGCTGACACCCTTCAATTCGCGCCTGGAACCGGATGTGAAGCGATTCATTGCCCATTGCCAGTGGCTGATCAAGCAGCAAGTCAGTCTCGCCATTTTTGGCACCAATTCCGAGGCCGCATCGCTGTCGGTCAGCGAGCGCCTGGCGTTGACCGACGCGTTGCTGGAAGCGGGCGTTCCTGCTGCCCGCCTGATGCCAGGCACCGGCGGGTGCTCGCTGACTGATGCCGTCACGCTCACCCGGCATGCGGTGGAAAACGGTGCCTCGGGGGCCTTGATGCTGCCACCGTTTTTCTTCAAGGGCGTGTCGGACGAAGGCCTGTATGCCTACTACGCCGAGGTAATCGAGCGTGTGGGCAACGAACGTCTGAAGGTGTACCTGTATCACATCCCCCAGTTCACGCAGGTGCCCATCACACTGAACCTGATAGCCATGCTGCGCAAGCATTACCCCAACACGGTGGTAGGGGCCAAAGATTCCTCAGGCGTGTGGGACAACACCAAAGCCATGCTTGATCACTACGCGAAAGACGGCTTTGATGTGTTCCCCGCCAGCGAATCAACACTGTCCACCGCGCTGCCGCTGGGCGCTGCGGGCTGTATCAGCGCCACGGTCAATATGAACCCCGCTGGCATTCATGCCGTGTACGAGGGGTGGAACACGGCGCAAGGCGCGGCACTGCAAGCCAAGGCCGATGTGATTCGCAAGATCTTTCAGGCCGCCCCCATGATTCCGGCCATGAAACGCGTGCTGGCTGAGTACAGCCAGCAACCCGAATGGAAGCAGGTGCGCCCCCCGCTGGTGAACCTGGACGATGCCACCACCACCCGGGTGTTGGTACAACTGAAGGAAGCCCAATTCAGCATGCCGTTTTTCCTGAGCCCGAGCTGATACCCCTAAACGCCCGTTAGCAACCGTTAGCACCCACTACTTTTACATTGAGGAGACAGACATGACCTTGCCAATATCCCACGCCTTCACCGGCCGCACCTCCAACCCCCTGCCCACCCTGATCGCCGGTGCACTCGCCTGCATCGCGCTCACTGGCTCCGCACTGGCGCAAACTGCGCCGCAAACCGTGTCGATGTGGAGCCACTGGCCGGATGAACAATCCAAACGCGGCTTTGTGGAGGAGCGTGTGAAGAAGTTTGAAGCCACCACGCCGCAATGCAAGGTCAACCTGCAATTCATCCAGAAGTCAGACCTGTATGCCTCGGTTAAAACCTCGGTGCGCACGGGCCAGGCACCCGACATCTTCTGGCTGGAGCCGGATGAAATTGCCTTTGCCAAAAGTGGCTTTCTGGAGCCACTGGACGGCCACATCAACCTCAACAACCTGGAAGACTGGGCGCGCCAGTCATGGAGCCACAACGGCAAGGTTTATGGCCTGCCGGTAGAGGCCTACACGGTCGAGCTTTACTACAACAAGGACCTGATGAAAAAGGTAGGCATCACGCCACCGGCCAACATGCAAATGTCGCAGGCGCAATTCACCGATCTGGTCAAAAAATCTGCTGCGGCAGGCATCACACCCGTGGCCTCCGGTGTGGGCGATCGCCCCTACCCCGGTGCCTACTTGCTGCAAGAAATGCTGCTGCGCAAACTGGGCCTGGATGACTACCGTTTGCTGTTGACCGGCAAGCTGTCGTTCACCGACGCGCGTGTGCTGGAGGCCATGACCTGGGTGAAAGAGCTGGTGGATGCCGGAGCCTACCCCAAGAGCTTTTCAACCCTGAAACTGGGCGAGTCGCATTACTACTTTCACACCAACCCGGGGGCCATGATGTTCCCCATCGCCAGTTGGTACACCGGGCGCGCCTTTGTGTCTGCCGACAAAGGGGGCCAGCCCCAGGGCTTTCCCCTGGGTTTGATGAAGTACCCCGCCATCAACGGCGCGAAATGCCCCGAATGCAAAACGCTGGCCGTGGGGGGCAGCTACGTGATGTACTCGCGCAGCAAAAACAAAGAGTGTGCGGGCAAGCTGCTGAGCTCCATGGCCACCGTGGAAAACGGCAACAAGTGGATGGAAGACGTGTTGCTGCAAACCGGGGTGCGCACCGACCCATCTCGCATTCAAAGCATTCACGCCCAGTATTTCAAGGACTTGCAGGAGCGCAGCGTGGGGGCCAAGTTTTTCATCGGCACACCGCTGCACTACATGAGCGGCAAATGCGGCGACACCTTCTCGCAAGTGCTGAACCGCGCCTTTCCTGCCGGATTGATCAGTGTCACCGATGCGGCCAGCCAGATGGACGCAGCTTGCAAAGCCGCTTCCTGACATAAAACCTGAGCCACCGTGAAATCACGCTGATGTCCGCCATGCCCCCAACCACCGCCAGCGTTGTGCCAACGGCAAAATCCGCCTGGCGCCAGCAGCTAGACAGCCTGCTGGCGCCACCCGAGGCGGACTCGCGCCGCACCACCTGGCCCACGCTGATGCTGTTCCTGGTACCGGCTTTGTTGGTGTATGCGGCACTCACCGCTTACCCGGTGCTGCGCACTTTCTACAACAGCTTTTTTCTCATCAACGATATCGCGTCGTCCGAGTTTGTGGGGCTGGCGCACTTTGCCGAGGTGTTCAAGGACAAGACCTTTCTGGCAGCCGTGCGCAACACCGCCATCTGGTCCATGGTGGCACCATTTTTTGATGTCACCACCGGCCTGCTGTTGGCACTGTGCCTGTACGCTGGTGTGCCGTTTGCGCGCTTCCTGCGGGTGGCCTGGTTCACCCCCGTGCTGTTGTCATATGTGGTGGTGGGCATCATGTGGGTGTGGATTTACAACTACGACTGGGGCGTGGTGAACGTGGCCCTGCGCAGCGTGGGGCTGGGCCACTGGGCCAAGGCCTGGATTGGTGACCCCCAATTTGCCCTGGCCTCGCTCATGGTGACCCATGCCTGGAAGTGGGCGGGCTTCAACATGGTGGTCTGTCTGGCGGCCCTGCATTCGCTGCCGTCTGAAGTGCTGGAGGCCGCTGAGCTGGACAACTGCGGCTGGTGGGACAAGCTGGTGCACGTCATCGTGCCCATGTTGTGGCCCACCCTGCTGAACCTCTACATCCTGGCGTTTATCGGCAAGATGAAAGTGTTTGACCTGGTATGGATCATGACTGAGGGCGGCCCGGTATGGTCCACCGAGACCGTCTCGACCTACGTCTACAAACGAGCCTTCAACTGGAACACCTTTGACCTGGGTTACCCCTCAGCCATTGCCGCTGTATGGTTCTTTGTGGTGGTGGGGTTTGTGGTGTTTTTCAACCTGCTGTTTCGCCGTCGCGAACGACTGGAATACTGAGCATGCGTGTCATCCATTCTGTGAGCGAATCCGCCTCCCGCCTGCTGCGCCAGGGCGGCCTGATGGCCATCATTGTGTTGTACACACTGTATTCGGCCATGCCCTTTGTCTGGCTGGGGGCGATGTCTCTGCGCACCACGTCGGAGATCAGCGCTGCCCACTTTGCCTGGCCACAAACGCTGCATTGGGAAAAATTTCGCATGGCCTGGGTGGACTCCAATTTTGCCCAGTATTTCTGGAACAGCACGCTGGTAGTGGGTGCGGCGGTGGTCATCGTCACAGTGTTTGGTGCGGCGGCGGCCCACTGCCTGGCGCGCTACAACTTTCGGGGCAACCGGCTGGTGTATTTCATCCTGTTCAGCTCGATTGTTTTCCCGCCGCAGATTATTTTGATCTCGCTGTTTCAAGTGCTGGTGGAGTACGAGCTGTACAACACGCGCCTGGGCCTCACGCTGGTGTATGTGAGCCTGCAATTGCCGCTGACGGTGTACCTGCTGGAAGGTTTTTTTGCACGTATCCCGCAAGACCTGTTTGACGCGGCCAAGATCGATGGCTACTCAGACTTTGAGATTTTCTGGCGCATCGTGCTGCCCGTCGGCATGCCCGCCATTGCCACCACCGTCATCCTGAATTTCATCCAGCTGTGGAACGAATTTCTGTTTGCCGTGGTGCTGGTCAGTGACCCCAGCCTGCGCACACTGCCCATTGGCATCCGTGCATTCATGGGCGACTATTTTCAGGACATCGGCATGATTGCCACCGGCATGATGATCGCCATCATCCCGGTGGTGATCGTGTACGCCTTCTTCTCGGAAAAATTGATTCAGGGCATGACCGCAGGTGCTGTGAAGTAGCCCTGCCTGTATTACCAAAGCCCCCACACCGGAGAAACCCAATTGGCTACCGTCACGCTCAAGCATATTTTTAAAAATTACCAGGGTGCGGTTGCGCCGTCCGTGCGTGATGTTTCATTCACCGTCAACGATGGTGAATTCATGGTTCTGCTCGGCCCCTCGGGTTGCGGCAAGTCCACCACCTTGCGCATGATTGCGGGCCTAGAGTCCATCACCCAAGGTCAACTGGAAATTGATGGCCGCGAAGTCAATGAGGTGGCCGCCAAAGACCGCGACATTGCCATGGTGTTCCAGTCTTACGCCTTGTACCCGCACATGACGGTGGCCGAGAACTTGGGCTTTGGCCTGAAACGCCGCAAGGTGGACAAGCAGGAGATTGATGCCCGCGTCAAAAAAGCCTGCGGCATTCTTGGCCTGGACGAGTTGCTGGACCGCAAGCCGTTTGCCCTGTCAGGCGGCCAGCGCCAGCGGGTGGCACTGGGCCGGGCCATCGTGCGGCAGCCCGAGGTCTTCCTGTTCGACGAGCCGCTCTCCAACCTCGACGCCAAGCTCCGGGTCCAGATGCGGCGGGAGCTCGCCGCGCTCCGCCGGCGCCTGGGCACCACGACGCTCTACGTCACCCATGACCAGGTGGAGGCGATGACGCTGGGCGACCGGATCGTGGTGATGCATGCCGGCCGGGTCC
>JANOLC010000136.1:0-3690 GCA_031419575.1 Burkholderiales bacterium
TCAATCCACTGGGCTTGCTGCGTCTGGCCGTGGCGTGCTCCCCCGATGGTTTGCCCAATCGGTACGTCTGTGAAACGATTTTTCGGCATGCGTGGCTGGGTGGTGCGGAAGCGTCAGACGCCACTCGCCTTGAAGGAGTGACCGCCCTGTTGAAGCCGGGGCGCGACCCACAAGACCCCTCGGTGAAGGCCCAGCTAAAAGCCCATACCGACGAAGCTGTTGCCCTGGGTCTGTTTGGCGTTCCCACGCTCGCTGTGGACGATAAATTCTTTTGGGGCTTTGATGCCCTGCCGATGCTGGCGGCTTATCTGGCGGGAGACCTCTGGTTTGCGACAACCTGGGACTCGGTTTCAGAGGTCGCACAGGGCATCAAACGCTGACGTTCAAAAATAATTTTGACAAGCGTCAAGCAATGTTGACCCTGCCTCGGGCGGAAATTGACTGTAAATGCGTCAATATTTCACATCAAGAAAATTGCTTGTCGGGTTAACGCGTAGGTTGACAGATTCGACGCTGATGCACGTAAGTTTGTGTAATCAATTCGTCAGAGTGACGTCAGTCGGTCACCCGATAGTCCGGCCCAGACATCTATTCAGATGTCACTGTTTAACCTTTTTGGAGACATAACTATGGCAACAGCCGCGGCCGCAAGGCCCATGACGCCCGAAGAAAAGAAGGTGATCTTCGCCTCGTCGTTGGGTACCGTTTTTGAGTGGTACGACTTTTACCTGTACGGGTCGCTTGCGGCTGTGATCGCCAAGCAATTCTTTGGTGGTCTGGATCCCACCTCAGCCTACATTTTTGCGTTGCTGGCATTCGCAGCGGGCTTCATCGTGCGCCCATTCGGCGCACTGGTGTTTGGCCGGTTGGGCGACATGATTGGGCGCAAGTACACCTTCCTGGTGACCATTCTGCTCATGGGTTCTGCCACTTTCATTGTGGGCTTGCTCCCTAACTACGCCACCATTGGTATTGCGGCCCCCATCATCTTGGTGGTCTTGCGCATGCTGCAGGGCTTGGCGTTAGGCGGTGAGTACGGTGGTGCTGCGACGTATGTGGCAGAGCACGCACCGCACGGCAAACGCGGTGCATACACGGCTTGGATTCAAACCACGGCAACACTGGGTTTATTCTTGTCGCTGATCGTGATTTTGGTCACCCGTGAGTTCACCGGTGCCAACTTTGAAGTCTGGGGCTGGCGCATTCCTTTCCTGGTATCTATCTTGTTGTTGGCTGTGTCGGTTTACATTCGCTTGAGCATGAATGAGTCGCCTGCATTTGCCAAGATGAAGGCCGAGGGAAAAACCTCCAAAGCCCCATTGAGTGAATCATTCGGTCAATGGAAAAACCTGAAAATCGTGATCTTGGCACTGGTCGGTTTGACCGCTGGCCAGGCTGTGGTTTGGTACACCGGTCAGTTTTATGCCTTGTTTTTCTTGCAAGCAATTGCCAAGGTAGACCCTAAAACAGCCAACTTGCTGATTGCTGCATCGCTGATCATTGGTACCCCGTTCTTCATTGTGTTTGGTGTCTTGTCCGACAAAATCGGCCGCAAGTTCATCATCATGGGTGGTTGCCTGATTGCTGCACTGAGCTACTTCACCGTGTTCCCCATGTTGTTGAACTATGCCAACCCAGCTCTGGTTGCCGCTCAAAAAGCAGTGCCAGTGACTGTGACGGCTGACCCAGCCCAGTGTTCATTCCAGGGTAGCCCGATTGCACGTCCGATTGACTTCACCAGTTCTTGCGACATTGCCAAGCGTACGTTGACAGAGAACTATGTTCCCTACAAAAACGTGGCAGCGCCCGCAGGAACCAATGCAATCATCAAACTGGGCGACAAAGAGATCCCATCCTTGACAGCAACCTTGAACGACAAGCGTGATGCTTTCTCGCCTGACAGCGCCAAAGCCATTGCGGAATTCAAGAAAACAGTGATTGAAGCTGCCAAGGCCGGTGGTTTGACCGCCAAAGCCGAAGACAAGAACATCAACATGCCTATGGTGCTGGCCGTATTGGTGTTCCTGGTAATCTTGGTCACCATGGTTTACGGCCCTATCGCCGCCATGCTGGTTGAGATGTTCCCCACCCGCATTCGCTACACCTCCATGAGCTTGCCCTACCACATTGGTAACGGCTGGTTTGGCGGCTTGCTGCCAACAACAGCGTTTGCCATGGTGGCCGCAACGGGTGACATCTTCTACGGTTTGTGGTACCCCGTGGTCGTTGCATCGGCTACGTTTGTTATTGGCATGATCTTCATCAAAGAAACCAAAGACGTGGACATTTTTGCCAACGACTAAGGCCTCTTTGAGGGTTAGAACCTGAAGCGCCGGGTACAGTTTGTGCCCGGCCTTTCAACAAAAGGCCTTCCAGTCTGTGAAGGCTTTTTGTTGAGTGTCAAACTTTTCAGGAAAAAATTATGTGGAAAATTGTGGTTGGTTTTATTGCGTTTGCAGCCTTTGCCTTGTACATCTTGAGCCGCGGTGGCGACATTGACCTGAGTGGTGAAAAACACGGCACTGAAGCCACTCACGCCCCCGAGCAGGCAGCATCTGCGGTTCCAGCCGTATCAGCGCCCGCAGCAATGGCCTCAGAGCCGGCTAAGCCAGCATCTACCCCTTAAATCGGGGGCTTTCCCGGTTGTCAACATTCTGTAATATGCCCAAAATGCCGCATGTCGTACGGAAAAACACAAACGGGTCAACTCGCCTTCAAGGAGCGATCACCACTGCTCTCTGCCCGCCAGCGTGCGGCCTTTATTCTCTTTGATGGCATCAAATCGCTGAACCAGGTTCTGGTCGCTACGGCCGGCCTGGGTATTACCGCTGTGGACATCGAGCACATGGTGACACACGGGTTGTTGCAGGATGTGGCACCCGCCAGCGCGGTGCCACTATCGCCTCATCTTTTGCCAGCTGCTTCCGCACTCTCGCTGGCACCCGCCACCATCGGCGAGGACGGTACACGCGCTACCCAAATCCGTTTCAGTGAGGCTTGGCCCTTGGCGACGCAACTGACGGCCACTTTGGGGTTGCGTGGTTTTCGCTTAAATCTTGCGGTAGAGGCCGCCAGCGGTTTTGATGATTTGCTGGCGCTGCTTCCCAAAATCCAGGCTGCTGCAGGCGTTGAAAAATCTCAAGCGCTGGAGCGAGTCCTCAAAGGTTGAAAGCCCCAGTCTGCGGCTTACCCACACGCTGCGATGGGTGGGCCGTGATGCCTAGAATGTCTGGCCTCTACAGGAAAGACACCCAACCATGCTTCAGGGAATCATCCGCATTCGCGGTGCGCGCCAGCACAATCTCAAAAACATCGACCTCGACATTCGCACTGGCGAATTGACCGTCGTCACTGGCCCCAGCGGCTCGGGTAAATCCAGCCTGGTGTTTGACACGTTGTACGCCGAAGGGCAGCGACGCTACGTCGAAACCTTCTCGGCTTATGCGCGCCAGTTTTTGGACCGCATGGACAAGCCCGCCGTTGACAAGGTGGAGGGCGTGCCGCCCGCCATCGCCATTGACCAGACCAACCCCGTGCGCTCCAGCCGCTCTACCGTCGGTACGATGACTGAGCTGAACGATCACCTCAAGCTGCTGTTTGCCCGCGCCGGGGTGTTGTTTGACCGGGATACTGCGCAGGCCGTGCGGCACGATTCGCCCGAGTCGATTTTTGCGCAACTGCAAGCACGAT
>JANOLC010000137.1:0-12029 GCA_031419575.1 Burkholderiales bacterium
GAACCTTTGGGGAAGGCAGGCGGTTACGCCGTGCAGGGTAGGGCGGCGGCATATATCTCGCACATCAGCGGCAGTTACAGTGGCATCATGGGCTTGCCCGTGTTTGAGACAGCCCAATTATTGTATTCAATGGGCTTCAAGTTTTGATCGCCAAGTTACAAAATCCAGAGCTATGCAAGAAGACATACTGATCAATTGGTCACCCCAGGAAACTCGCGTCGCGGTGGTGGAAAACGGTGCCGTGCAGGAGCTGCACGTGGAGCGATCGCTGGAGCGCGGGCTGGTCGGCAATGTGTACCTGGGCAAGGTGGTCCGGGTCCTGCCCGGCATGCAGTCGGCGTTTATTGACATTGGGCTGGAGCGGGCTGCCTTTCTGCATGTGGCGGATGTCTGGCATCGCCAACCGGATGGTGAAATGCCCAGCGTAGCGCGCAGCGCTCAAGCACAGATCCCAATCGAACGCCAGGTGTTTGAAGGCCAGGCCATGACGGTCCAGGTCATCAAAGACCCGATTGGTACCAAGGGTGCAAGGCTCTCTACCCAGATCAGCATTGCAGGGAGATTGCTGGTTTTTCTTCCGCAGGATGACCACGTCGGTGTATCGCAAAAAATTCCATCTGGGCAGCGAGACGAATTGCGCTCCCGCCTTCAGGTTCTGACCGGTCCCGAAGGCGGTGGATTCATTCTGCGCACCAATGGTGAAGATGCCACGGACAAAGAGTTGGCCGACGATATTGGTTACCTGCGCAAGGCGTGGGAGCGCATCAAAAATGCGGCGCTGCGTTTGCCGCCGACCTCGTTGTTGCACCAGGACTTGAATTTGTTGCAACGGGTACTGCGTGACTTGGTGAGCGAGGGAACCCAGACGATCCGGGTTGATTCACGTGAGCAGTTTGAGGCATTGAAGGTGTTCGGGCAGGAGTTCATGCCAGCGGCTGCCGAGAAGTTACAGCACTACAAAGGCGAACGTCCGATCTTTGACTTGTATGCCATTGACGAAGAAATCGCCAAGGCATTGGGGCGTCGGGTTGACCTGAAATCGGGCGGCTATTTGATCGTTGACCAGACCGAAGCCTTGACGACGTTTGACGTCAACACCGGCGGCTTCGTGGGTGCCCGCAATTTTGACGACACGATTTTCAAGACCAATCTGGAAGCGGCTCAGGCCGTCGCCCGCCAGCTGCGTTTGCGCAATCTGGGCGGCATCATCATCGCGGATTTTATTGACATGGTGCGGGAAGACCATCGTGACGCGGTGCTGGCGGAATTTCGCAAGCAGTTGCACCGGGACCGCGTCAAGACGACAGCGGGCGGGTTTTCGCAATTGGGTTTGGTGGAGATGACGCGCAAACGCACGCGGGAATCGTTAGCCCATATGCTGTGCGAGCCATGCGCCGTCTGTGCTGGCAAAGGCAGTGTCAAAACTGCCCGCAGCGTGACGTACGACATCTTCCGGGAAATTTTGCGCGAAGCGCGCCAGTTCAATCCCCGTGAGTTTCGTGTGGTGGCCTCACCCAAAGTCATAGAGCTGTTTCTGGATGAAGAAAGCCAGCATCTGGCGGGCTTGAGTGAGTTCATCGGCAAGCCGGTATCGCTGCAAAGTGAGGCGGCGATGGGGCAGGAACAGTACGACATTGTTTTGCTGTAGATGCTCGCTGATCCGTCCGCCCTTCAAGCGACACCAAGCACCGTGAGCTTGCGGACTGGCAATGCTTCCCCGATTCCCATTCTGACTTACCACCAGATTGATGAGGCCCCAGCCAAAGGCGCACGATTACGAGGACAGGCGGCGGACATGAGTCCCTTGCAGAATGACCATCCTGCCGGCACGCGTCTACGTGTTGCTGTGCTCAATCGAAATTTCTCACCCACGGGTGGTGGTGCGGAACGCTATTCGATTGCGCTGGTCGAGCAATTGGCTTGGCGGCATGACATCCACGTCTTCGCCCAAAGCGTGGATCACCACTGGCCCGGCGTGACCTATCACAAGGTCAGTCAACCACTCAAGCGCCCACGGTGGATCAACCAACTCTGGTATGCAACGGCAACGTGGTGGGCGACGCGGCGTGGCTTTGACATCGTTCACTCTCATGAAAACACATGGAGTGGACAAGTGCAAACCGTTCACGTGCTGCCCATCAAATACAACCTGTTTTTGGGGCGCGAAGGGCTAACACGGGCTTTGCGCTGGATCAAGGTGCTAACCAGTCCTCGCTTGCTGGCTTATTTGTGGCTAGAGCACATGCGTTATGCAGCCAAGCCAGGACGGGTCTTGGTGGTGACATCCAGCACACTTAAAAATATCATGCTTCAAACCCATCCAAATACCCGGTCAATGCTTCAGGTTGTCACGCCGGGGGTCACCGATGTACCCGGCAAGGTCAATACGTCAACCCAGTTAGATGCCCGTCGAAAGCTTGGTTTGCCGGAGCAAGGCCAATGCATTTTGTTTGTCGGCAATGACTATCAAAAGAAGGGGCTGGCTACGCTGCTGGATGCGATGGTTCTGTTGCCAGAAGGAGTCTATCTGGCCGTAGTGGGCAACCCAGCGCATATCCCCGCTTTTAAAGCCAAAACCTTAGCCGTAGGCTTGGGCCAGCGAGTGTTTTTTCTTGGGGTACTGAAGGACGTTACGCTGGCTTACCTAGCTGCCGATTGCTTGGCGCACCCAACGCAGGAAGACACTTTCGCCATGGTAGTGCTGGAGGCGATGGCTCATGGGTTACCGGTGGTGGTGAGTTCGCAGGCCTACTGCGGAATTTCTGGCTTGTTGACCGATAGCGAGAATGCGTTGATTCTCCAAAAGCCGACGGATACTGATGCGCTAAGCAGTTTGTTGCAAAGGGTGCTGTCTGATGTGTCTCTGCGTCAATATTTGGGGACTCGTGCCGCCGAATTTGCAAATGGACATCGATGGTCTGACGTGGCATTGCGCCAAGAAGCCATTTACAGAGCGTCTGATTCGGCCAGCCGGCATTGATGCGTTATTCCTGCGGTGCATCTTGCTCACCAGGTGAGTCAAGACCCATTCGATACAGCCGAGAGTAGTTGCCATTGCGTTGAATCAAGTCGGTGTGGGAGCCAATTTCGACAATCTGTCCAGCGTCCAAAACTGCAATTCGGTTGGCGTTTCGAACGGTGGACAAGCGATGTGCAATGACCAGTGTGGTTCGCCCTCGCATCAAATTATGCAAGGCGTCTTGAACGGACTTTTCGGATTCCGCATCCAGCGCAGAGGTGGCTTCATCCAGGATCAAGACTGGTGCATCTTTGTACAAAGCGCGTGCAATTGCCAGACGCTGCCGCTGCCCCCCCGACAACTGCATGGCGTTGTGCCCGACCACAGTGTCTATTCCATCAGGCAAGTCTTGAACCAGCCCAGATAAGTTGGCCGCGGCCAAGCATTGCGTCACTTTGTTGCGGTCTACGCTAGCACCCAGTGCAACGTTGACGGCAATGCTTTCGTTGAGCATAAGCACGTGCTGGCTCACGATGGCGAACTGCGCACGCAAGGACATCAGCGACCATTGCGTGATGTCATGCCCATCAAGTAATATTTGCCCTGAGGTGATGTCTACAAAACGCGGAAGCAAGTTGACCAGCGTAGTTTTACCTGAACCAGAAGCCCCCACCAACGCAACCGTTTCACCCGACTTGATGGTCAGCTCCAGGTTGTTGATCGCCGGTTTTGAGTTGATACCGTAGGCAACGCCAACGCGTGAGAAGTGAATATCACCTGTGGCTCTGGATTTCGAAAACACACCCTCGGTTTCACTTGGGGTTGATTCAATCAGTTGGAGACCTCGCTCGAGGGCCGCCAGCCCTCGGGTAATAGGGCTTGATACCTCGGACAACTGCCGTATGGGAGCGATGATCATCAACATTGCAGTGACAAAGGCGACAAAACCGCCCACTGATGTGCCACTGTTGGCGCTCTGAACCAATGCCACTGAAATCACTGCAGACAACGCCACGGCTGCCAGCATTTGCGTCATAGGTGTCATGGCAGCACCGGCGACGGTTGACTTTAACGCCAGCCGTTGCAACGACTCACTGTATTGATGAAAGCGTGCAGCTTGCGACGCTTGGGCGGCATGCAAGCGGATGTCCCGGTGGGCCAGCACATTTTCTTCGACGACGTAAGCCAAGCTGTCTGTCGCATCTTGATTGGCTTTGGTCAGCCGATGAAGGCGCCGGGTCAACACACGCATAACCAACGCCACTGCGGGGAACACCGCAGCAACGATCAGTGTCAGCTTCCAGTTGAGATAAAACAAATAGCCCGTGAGCGCAAGCAGGGTCAAGCCGTTGCGAGTCAGGCTCAAAACCGACGCAACCAGCATCACGGCACCAGTCTGAACTTCATAGACCACGGTGTTCGATAACGCGCTGGACGTATTGTCAGAAAAAAGAGACAGCCTGGCTAGCAATATTTTGTTGAACATGGCTTTGCGCATCTTCATCATGGCGTGATTGCTGATCTTGGTGAGCCCAATTTGAGCCACATAACCCGCCAAACCCCGCACGGCAAACAAAGAAAGAAGCGCGACTGGCACGGTCCATATTTCAAGAGTTCCTTGTTGGAATCCATGGTCCAACAAGGGTTTGAGCAGCGCGGGAATTAGCGGTTCAGTGGCTGCCCCTACGATGGCACCTACAGCAACCAAGATCCACATACTTCGCTGGCCCCCGAAATACGGCAGCAGACGGCGAAGGCGTGCCCGAATTGGTGCTACGGCCGTTTTTGTACTCACGCACCTATCCTCACGGTGGAATGTGATTCGGTTTGCCGCGTGCGGTTACCCAAAGCAAGTAACAAAAACACCTGATGAGGGTTGCTGGTCACAGCACCGCCAAATGCGCGCGCTGCCTTGCTGCTCTCCAGACGTTTGACCGTCATTGTCCAACTGCCCACATGTGAGTGATTTCGCTTTCTAAAGGGCGCGATAAACGCTAATCCCAAAGCGAACGTGAACAGAAGTAGCTTGGACTGGCTGATCCACGCGATGGGCATGTTGGCGAATAAGACCATCTGCAAATCAAAAGGCAGTCGAACGCTCCAACGGGTGGGCTGCATCGGCAACTCGCCACTCATGGGAATGTTTCCGAAGCCTTGTCAGGCGCTTTCCACTGCGCTCCTTTTTGAATCTCAAGGGCCTTTACATACCGGTAAAAAGTGCCCTCAAAATTACCGATGGCAATGACAAAACCGGCCCAACCGTCCAGAAAGCCCAGCTTGAAGATGTAGTGCTTCACAAATGACCAGACGCCATGTCCCAAGGCAGATGCCATGGACACTGGTTTTTCTGAAATGCGTTGTGCGCCCAGCGTCGAATATCGGTTCGACTTGTGCATGACTTCGGCCATATTTTTGAAAGGAAACTGCCATATGTCGCTACGCAGATAACCAATCGGCAATGTAGAAGTTATGTGATAACCCTCATGCACTGCTTTTTGATCGTACGCCATGCACTTTTTGCGAAACAACTGCGGTTGCCGGTAGTTGGGATACCAGCCCGAATGCTTAATCCACCGTCCCATAAAGTAATTGCGCCGGGGTACAAAGAATGCATCGGCAGTGGGGACACCATTCACGATGCCCATAATTTCACTGGCTGCTTGTGGGGTGCAACGCTCGTCCGCATCCAGGCTAAAAATCCAATCGTGTGAGCACGCTGCAATGGCTTGATTGCGCAAGTCACCAAACCCTTTGAAGTCGACCTGTACCACCTTGGCACCTAATTCGGTGGCGACAGCAGCGGTTCCGTCAGTGCTCCAGGAGTCGATGACAACGACCTCATCAGCCCATTTAACACTTTCGATGGTCGCCGCGACCTTTTCAGCTTCGTTATAAGCAATGATGTAAACGGAAATCTTGCTCATCGGCTGGAAAATTGATTGCGGGTGGGGTGGTAGTATTCTGCGGCGCTGGAGCCTTGCGGACTTGTGAGTTTGCGGCTGTAGTCTAGTTCAAAATGGAATCCTCTCAGCCTGTCTCCGTCGTAATCACAACCTTTAACCGCAGTGCTGCTTTGCTTGCGGTGTTGGGTGCTTTGTCACGCCAGACGGATAAAAATTTTGATGTAATTGTGGCAGACGATGGTTCCCAACCGCAGCATCGATTGCGAATTCTGGAAGCTGCGGTGTCTCAATCCCTGGGCTTGACCCACGTGTGGCATCCTGATGTTGGGTTTACCGCCTCCAAGGTACGCAACCGCGGCGTTTCACTTGCAAACAGTAACTACTTGCTACTACTGGATGGCGATTGTGTACCAGAGCAGGACTTTATTGCACGACAAAAAAGCTTGGCTGAGCCGGGCTTTTTCATGAATGGCAGTCGGGTATTGTTGTCCCCTGCGTTGACGCAAAAGGTTGAAAACGAGGATGAGCAAGTAGATGGCCGCTCGGCTTCCTATTGGCTGGCGCAAAGAATGCGCGGGCATGCCAGCAAACTCAGTGGATTGGTTCGCCTGCCTGATTGGCGTGGCCGTATCAATCGAGACTTCATCTGGAAAGGCATACGCAGTTGCAATATGGGTGTTTGGAAGTGCGACTTTGAGCAAATAGATGGCTTTGACGAGTCTTTCGTAGGCTGGGGCCACGAAGATGCAGACTTTGTGCTGCGCCTTCACCATGCGGGTGTGGCCCGTAAAAACGGCTTCTGTGCCACCGAGGTCTACCACTTATGGCATAAAGAATCAAGCCGGGCTGGTGAGTCAAACAATGCAAATGTTGTGTCGCAAAGAGTAACGACAGCCATCATCCGTGCTACCTTGGGTTATTCTCAGGCACGCATCAATGACGATGCTGTCATTACAAGACTTGGATAATGAATCAATGATCAGGCGCGTTTTTTTAGGTTTTTTGCTTTGCAGTGCGGGGTTGAGCGCGATGGCGCAATTTCGCGTGGAAGTGTCTGGTGTTGGTTTGACCCAACTGCCTATCGCTGTGGCAGCGTTTAGGGGGGAAGACGCTGCGCCGCAAAAAATTGCGGCAATTGTGCAGGCTGACCTGGAGCGAAGCGGGCAATTTCGTGGGATCGATACAGCTGGCATTGCGCTGGACGAAAATATTCGCCCAGATGGTTCAGTTTGGCGGCAAAAGGGCGCTGACTCATTGGTCACAGGCAGTGTGACTCGTTTAGCCGATGGTCGGTTTGATGTTCGATTTCGGCTGTGGGATGTGGTTCGCGGGCAAGACTTGGGTGGACAGAGTTACGCCGTCACGCAGACGGATTTGCGACTGGCCGCGCATCGTGTGGCCGACCTTGTTTACGAAAAATTAATTGGTGACAAGGGCATTTTTTCAACGCGCATCGCTTACGTTACCAAGGCCTCATCACGCTACAACCTGTGGGTGGCTGATGCTGACGGTGAAAACGCTCAAACGGCCTTGGTTAGCCCAGAACCCATCATTTCCCCGGCTTGGTCGCCGACTGGGTCTCAGTTGGCCTATGTGTCTTTTGAGTCACGCAAGCCCGTGGTATATGTGCATGATGTCGCTACCGGCAAGCGACGCTTGATTGCCAATTTCAGAGGTTCAAACAGTGCTCCGGCTTGGGCCCCTGATGGACGAACCTTGGCGGTTACATTGAGCCGCGACGGTGGTTCGCAGTTGTATTCAATTGACGCCAATGGTGGTGAGCCACGTCGACTTGCACAGTCCAGCAGTATTGATACCGAGCCGGCGTATTCTTCAGATGGCAAGAGTATCTACTTTGTGAGTGATCGTGGAGGCGCACCTCAAATTTACAGAATGAGCGCTTTGGGTTCAAACCCAGAGCGTGTGACGTTTAGCGGCACTTACAACATCTCCCCTGCCTTGAGTCCTGATGGGCGTTGGATGGCGTATGTCTCCCGCATCAATGGGGCATTCAAGCTGCATGTAATGGAGCTCACCACAGGCAACATCTCTGCGGTCACAGACACCGAGTCAGACGAGAGCCCTAGCTTTGCCCCGAATAGTCGTTTGATTGCCTATGCAACCTCTTACCAAGGTCGCGAGGCGCTGATGACTACCACCATCGACGGCAAAATTCGAGCACGGCTGTCAGGGCCCGGTGGCGACATTCGTGAGCCGGACTGGGGTCCGTTTCAGAAGTAATTAAAACTAATTTTGACCATAGAGGGGTAACTTGATGAAGCGATTGTTGTGCGCTGTGGGATTCGGTTTGACGGTCGTATTGGCAGGTTGTAGCACCGCGTCCAAGCTGGACGGCGTGCCGGTTGAGGACAAATCAGGAACACCCATTTCGCAAAGTACGGTGAATGCTGCTGCGGCCAATGCCAATTCGGTGGCGAAGAGCGGTGTAACGCAAGTTGATCTTGGCAAATCAATGCAAGACGGCGCCGCTTTGGCAGGGGCTAAAACCATCTACTTTGACTATGACAGCTTCGTGATCAAGTCTGAATTTCAACCCGTGGTCGAGGCACACGCCCGGTACATCAAAGCGGATAAAAATCGCAGGGTTGCCGTCGAGGGCCACACGGATGAGCGCGGTGGGCGTGAGTACAACTTGGCGCTGGGTCAAAAGCGTGCGGAGGCCGTTCGGCGGGCACTCGAGTTGCTCGGTGTGAGTGATGCACAGATTGAAGCCGTGAGCTTTGGTAAAGAGAAGCCTTCGGTTGCGGGCAACGATGAAGCTGCATTAGCTAAAAATCGTCGCGCTGAAATTGCGTACCGCTGAAGTTTTGAACCCGAGTCTGATGATGCGTTGTTTGCAGTGGTTTTTTGGGGCGGTGATGGTTGTGGGCGTGGGCACAGCCAGCGCAGGTGTGTTTGATGAAGATGCGCGCAAAGAGGTGGCCGAGTTGCGTCAACGGGTTGAGACCTTGCGATCTGAGGCAGACCAAAAACTAACTGATCAAACCCGTCGAACGCTTGAAGAAAGCGCACAGTTTCGGCGTAGCTTGCTGGATCTTCAAAATCAAATCGAAGCGGTTCGTGCGGATTCAGCCCGATTGAGAGGCCAAAACGAACAGCTCACGCGTGATTTGACTGACATGCAGCGTCAACAAAAAGATGCCACTCAAAACGTAGAGGAACGCTTGAGAAAGTTTGAACCTGTCAAAGTGTCGGTCGATGGCCGGGATTTTTTGGCGGAACCCGTCGAGCGACGTGAGTTTGAGGCAGCTTTGGCGACTTTTCGCAAAGGCGACTTTGCATCTGCGCAGTTGGTTTTTGTTGACTTCCTCAAAAAATTTCCTCAAAGCGGGTATGGCCCGTCTTCATTGTTTTGGTTGGGCAATGCCCAGTACGCAACGCGTGACTACAAAGAGGCAGTCATCAACTTTCGCTCGCTTTTGACGCTTGCACCCGATCATGTGAGGTCACCTGAAGCTGTACTTTCTATTGCTAATTGCCAAGTGGAGCTGAAGGATGTGAAGGGTGCTCGCAAAACCTTAGAGGACTTGCTTAAGGCTTATCCTCAATCGGAAGCGGCGGTTGCTGCCAAAGATCGCCTGTCCCGATTGAAGTAACGCGCTGACCGGGAGATTTCTCTGTCTCCCACCCCGTAAAATCGGCGTATGCAAGCTTCTGATTTGTCCACACTCAACAGCCAAGTTCTTTGGGCTGGATTGGTTCTCTCTGCCATCTTTGGTGGTATCGCGCAGCGCACGCATTTTTGTACGATGGGTGCTGTTAGTGACGTGGTAAACATGGGTGACTGGACCCGAATGAAGCAATGGGCGCTTGCCGTTGGCGTTGCCGTCATTGGGTTTGCAGTGCTCGCCTACAGTGGGCACATTGACCCTACCAAAACACTTTATTCATCCAATAAGCTGATTTGGCTGTCTGCGGCCTCTGGAGGCATGCTTTTTGGGTTTGGTATGGTGTTGGCATCGGGGTGTGGCAGCAAAACGCTGGTTCGTATGGGCGGCGGCAGCCTTAAATCGCTCATTGTTTTTGTTGTCATGGGTGTGGTGGCATTCGCCACATTGAAGGGCATCACGGCGGTATTGCGCGCGGCTACGGTTGATAAAGTAGTGGTTGACATGGCCACAGGTGTCACGTTAGCGCAGTGGCTTGCGCCGATGTTGGGCGTGAAGACGTCCCTCATGGGATTGTTGCTGGGCGCGGTTTTGGGTGGCGGCTTGCTGGTGTGGACGCTGGGGTGCAAAGAATTTCGCACGGCTGACAACCTGCTGGCTGGTGTAGGCATTGGGTGCGTCATCACTGCCATGTGGTGGGTTAGTGGGCATTTTGGCTTTGTCGCCGAACATCCAGAAACGCTACAAGAAATTTTCTTGACCACCAATTCTGGACGGGCTGAGGCCTTGAGTTTTGTCTCCCCCGTCGCTTACACGTTGGATTGGTTGATGTTTTTCAGTGATAAAAGCAAGGTGCTGACCTTGGGTGTCGTGTCAGTGGTGGGTGTTGTTTTAGGGTCTGCCTTGACGGCGTTGGCCTCCAAAACGTTTCGCTGGGAAGGTTTTGGAGGCACTGAAGATGTCGCAAATCATTTAGTGGGAGCAACCCTGATGGGCATTGGTGGTGTAACGGCCATGGGATGTACCGTTGGGCAAGGTTTAAGCGGAGTCTCCACTTTAAGCGCGTCAAGCTTCATTGCAGTGACGGGCATTCTCGTGGGGGCCGTTGGTGCGTTTCGCTACCAGATTTGGCGACTGAATTTTGCTGATTGATTCGGCATGATTGACGCGCGGCGGTTCGGTGGCCTAGAGCGCCTCTATGGGGTTGTAGGTGCTAGAAAGATCCGCGATGCGCATGTCGCCGTCGTCGGTATTGGTGGCGTGGGGTCTTGGGCGGTTGAGGCCTTGGTACGTAGCGGGGTAGGGCGCGTAACGTTATTTGATCTTGACCATGTCTCAGAGTCCAACATCAACCGGCAAATTCACGCCACCAGCCTCACCTTAGGGCAAGCCAAAGTGCAGGCCATGCGTGACCGCATTGCGCTGATCAATCCTGATTGTGATGTTCAATGCGTAGAAGAATTCGTAGACCCAGATAACTGGCACCAGCTCGTGCCCCATGATTGCCACGCAGTCATTGATGCCTGTGACCAAGTGCTGGCCAAAATGGCCTTGGCTGCCTGGGCATTGCAAGTCAACGTTGCTTTTATTTCGGTGGGAGCCGCAGGTGGTAAGCGACACGCCCATTGGGTTGATATTGATGACCTGAGCAAAGTCACTCACGATCCATTGCTGGCCCAAGTTCGTAACCGACTTCGCAAGAACCACACCGCACCGCGCGAGGGTAAAAAAATCGGCATTACCTGCGTTTTCAGCCCCGAGGCTGTTGCTCCGCCCGATGCGTCATGCACTGTAGACGGAGATGGCTCACTCAACTGCCATGGCTATGGTTCTGTGGTGAGCGTGACGGCGACGTTTGGGCAATGTGCCGCAGGTTGGACAATGAATGAAATTTCGCGAGTAGATGGACGAGATCCAAAATAGTAATGCTATAATCTGAGGCTTGGCATTCATTACAAATGATGACTGCCAGCAGCCAAAAAAGCAATGCTTCAAAGCTGTGAGGGGACGTTAGCTCAGTTGGTAGAGCAGCGGACTTTTAATCCGTTTGTCGTGGGTTCGACCCCCGCACGTCCCACCAAGATAAGCCTTACAGGCATTGAAAAGCCCGCTACTGAAAAGATAGCGGGCTTTTTTCTTTGGTTGGCACGGTGACAGTCTGGTGACAGTTTGGCGACCGATGCTCCTTTTGGGCACAACATATATGCGCCTGAGACGTTGTGATAGGTATACCCCGCCTAACGCACCATCAGCAGGCCGCAATCAACTCCCGCGCCTGCCTACATTCAGCATTCACCAGCTTTGATAACTCCCGCAACTGCAACCAGTGGCCACCCTTAAAGGCGTTACGCGCCACCCGCTGCCGCCCCTTTGCCGTTTTCGGCCCGGTGGACTTAGCCCAAGGCTTCCACTGTTTGATTAACTCTGATTGTCGCGCCTTGCGTTCCGGTGTCCAGTGGCTCATCAGAGTACCCCCATGCCGTATAAAAGATGCCACCACCAGCCGGTTCGTGTTTCAACTGTTTTTAGACACGTGGG
>JANOLC010000138.1:0-2283 GCA_031419575.1 Burkholderiales bacterium
CGCTGGGTCAACATGCGCTGGCTCAGGCCCCCGCCATCGACACCGCAAAAATTTTGCTGGGTGTTCCCCCTGGTGGCTTGGGCGATCGCCTGGCGCGCAGTCTGGCCGACAAGTTGCGCGGCAGCTACGCGAGCAACATCATTGTCGAAAACAAACCAGGTGTAGGTGGTCAACTGGCCGTGACCGCAGCGCGCGACAGCACAGGCGACGGCAGCGTGTTGCTGCTCACGATTTCGTCTGCGCTGGCCATCTACCCATTCACCTACAGTAAGCTGCCCTACAGACCCATGGAAGACGTGACGCCGGTGTCGCTCACTTGCTACGCCAACCATGGCCTGGCCGTGGGGCCACAGGTGCCCGCATCGGTCAAAACCATTCCTGACTTTCTGGCTTGGTGCAAGGCCAACCCCCTGCTTGCCAATTACGGCTCACCCGCTGCGGGCTCCATTGCGCACCTGGTGATGGCCGCCGTAGCAGACATCACAAAAACCGACATTCGGCATGTGCCTTACAAAGGCTCCGGTCCTGGTGTGATTGACCTGGTGGGCGGCCAAATTGCCGCCATGTCGGCCCCGGCGGGTGTGTTTTTGCCGCATGTACAAAGTGGCCGCGTGCGCCTGATTGGCATCACTGGGCAAGCCCGCAGCGCATATGCACCACACGTGGCCACGTATCGCGAGCAGGGATTTCCCATCACGGCACGCGAGTGGTACGGTATGTTCCTGCCCGGCAAAGCGCGCTCTGAGGTGGTACAGCGTGCCAACGCCGCGTTCAAAAACGTGTTGTCCCAGCCCGAGCTGGTCGAGAGCTACAGCGCCTTGGGCCTTGAGGTGGCGTACTCCACACCTCAGCAACTCACCGACATTTTGAAAGCCGACAGCGAAGAGTGGCGCGACGTGATCAAGCGCATTGGCTTCTCGGCAGAGTCCTGATTCATGTTTGGGTAGCAACAACCATGCAAGACTTCGACGCAGTCGCGCCCGAGACCTTTGACAGTCCGCACACTCTTCACCGCGACCTGCGCGCGCGCTGCCCGGTGGCGCACACCGACGCATTGGGCGGCTTCTGGGCGTTGACGCGCCACAAAGACATTGAAGCGGTGTTGGCCGACCCCGGCACGTTTGTCACCTCTGTGCAAAACGTCGTGCCCAAGGTGGCCTTTAGCGGCCGCCGTCCACCCCTGCACCTGGACCCGCCTGAACACACACCGTACCGCGCGGCGCTCAATCCGCTGCTCACTGCCGACAAAGTTGCCGCGCTGGAGCCGGTGATCCGCAACATCGCCCGCTCCTTGTTGCAGCCCATGATGGAACGCGGACACGGTGATATTTGCGAAGACTACGCCAGCCATTTGTCGGTGCAGGTGTTTGGCGAATGGATGCAGTTGCCCGCCGATCAGGTGGATGTGCTCAAGCGGGCGGGGCAGGCGTTTGTGATGGCGGTTCGCAGCGCCAACCCCGACAGCATGAAGTCCACCAGCCTGGCCCTGTACGACATGGCCCGCGCGCTGATTGCCCTGCGCAAAGCACACCCGCTGGACCCGCAAACTGACCCCACCACAGCACTGCTGGCCACCCGCGTGAACGGCGAGCAGTTGTCGGACGAGATGGTGGTGGGCTGCGTGCGCCAGGTGCTGGTGGTGGGCATTGTGGCCCCTACGGTTTTCCTGGGGAGCGTGGCCGTGCACCTGTCGCGCCACCCTGAATTGCAGCAGCAATTGCGCGATCACCCCGAGCAGATTGCTGCCGCCACCGAAGAGTTTTTGCGCCTCTACACGCCCTACCGGGGCTTTGCCCGCACGCCCAAGCGCGATGTGACGATCAACGGCCGTGACATTGCCAAAGACGAAGCCATCGCGCTGGTGTTTGCCTCGGCCAACCGCGATGAAGCCGTTTTTGACAACCCGGACGACTTCATTCTTAACCGCCCCAACATCAAAGACCACATGGCCTTTGGGCGCGGCGCGCACTTCTGCGCGGGCACGCACCTGGCCCGGCTTGAATTGCGCATCGCCATTGAAGAATTGCTCAAAGCCACCACCCACTTTGCGGTGAACGGCCCTTTATTGCCCGCCCCTTACCCCGAAATTGGAGCCCTTTCGGTTCCGCTTGAACTGTTCAACCACGCTAAAGCCCATGACCACTAAATACATCCACCTCGACATTCGTGGCGAGCACCAAGAAGTCGCCGTCATCCGCCTGGCCCGGTCTGCTAAACGCAACGCCTTGAGCGACGGCGTGATGGCCGAGCTGGCCAAAGTCATCGACGACCTGCCCGCCACCG
>JANOLC010000139.1:0-2820 GCA_031419575.1 Burkholderiales bacterium
TTTGCCACAACGCCATGGCCGAGAGCTTCTTTGCCACGCTGGAATGTGAGTTGATTGACCGACGCGTCTGGAAGTCTTTACTTGGATCGAGGGTTGGTACAACCCAAAGCGGCTTCATTCTGCATTGGGCTACATGTCGCCCATTAACTTTGAGAGGAAACACAAGGCACAGAAATCACAAATATCGACATCGACACTCGAAGACGGCTTACCCACCGCGTGCTTCGCACCTGTGGACAAGACGCCTCAGGGCTTGATTGAGAGCCCGTCGCCTTGTCCACAGGCAAGCGCCGTGGATAAGCCTGCACCGCTCATAATCAACCAAGGTTCAGACGGCCAAAGCCTCCGAACCCAAGAAGCCTAAATGTGTCCGTGGAAACGGGTCAAGTCCAAGTCCAATTTGAACTGGTCGTAAGTGTTCGCGGTTCTGCACTGGTTTAAGGGGTCATCCCATGGGACGGCTGCGTTGACCGCTGAATTTCATAGTCACTTACACACCAGAGAGGCATCATGTCCAAACTTCGCGTAGAGAGTTTCACCATTTCACTAGACGGTTTCGGCGCTGGCCCAGACCAGGACATCAACAATCCACTGGGCGTTGGCGGCACTTCGCTTCATGGTTGGGCGATCCCCACTCGAACTTTTCAGCAAAAGCTGTTTGGCAGCGATGGCGGGGAAACGGGCATCGACGATGAGTTTGCCGCTCGAGGTTTCCAGAACAACGGCGCATGGATTCTCGGCAGGAATATGTTCGGGCCTATTCGTGGTCCATGGCCAGACGAGAGCTGGCGCGGTTGGTGGGGCGAGAACCCGGTGTATCACATGCCGGTATTCGTCCTTACGAACTACCCGCGCCCACCGCTGGTTATGGAAGGAGGGACGACATTTCACTTCGTGACGGAAGGAGTCGAAGTCGCTCTTGACCGCGCCCGGGAAGCCGCCGCAGGCAAAGATGTTCGCGTGGGTGGCGGCGTCAATGTCATCCAGCAGTATCTACGCCAGCGCCTGATTGATGAAATGCACATCGCGATATCACCAGTGTTGCTCGGCTCCGGCGAGCGACTCTTTGAAGGTGTCAATCTTCCTGCTTTGGGCTATGCCTGCGTGAAGCACGAAGCCACGGCAAGGGCCACGCATTTGATCTTGTCGCGGCAGTGAATTCATGATCATCAAAACCGACGACCTGCGCGGTCCGGAAATTTATGCGCTGTTGCAGGAGCACCTGCGCAACATGGCACTGCACTCGCCGCCCGAGAGCGTGCACGCGCTGGACATTGACGCGCTGCGCCAGCCCGCCATCACTTTCTGGACGGCATGGGACAACACTGAGCTGCTGGGGTGTGGTGCGCTGAAGTTGCTGGATGCCCGGAGTGCAGACGACGCGCCCCATGCCGAGATCAAATCAATGCGCACGGCGGCAGCGCATTTGCGAAAAGGTGTGGCGCGAGCTGTACTGAGCCACATCATTGAGGTTGCGCGCCAGCGGGGCTATGCGCGGCTGAGCCTGGAGACCGGATCTGCACCGGCGTTCAAGCCAGCCCACCAGCTTTACAAGGACTTTGGTTTCGTCGACTGCGGGCCATTTTCAGACTACGTAGAAGACCCATTCAGCATCTTCATGACCCAGCGGCTGTGACGTTATTGAGCGGTGTAAGCGTCTTTTCCTGCGTGAGGTAGCCAATCAGGTTATCCGCCGCCAGATTGGCCATCGCCAATCGCGTGGGAATCGTAGCACTGGCGATATGGGGCGTGAGCACCACGTTGGGCACGGTGAGCAAATCCGGGTGCACAGTGGGCTCGCCCTCAAACACGTCCAGCCCAGCAGCAGCGATGCGTTTGTCGCGCAGGGCTGCGGCCAGCGCCGCATCGTCCACAATGCCGCCGCGCGCAATGTTGATCAGTGTGGCGGTGGGCTTCATGAGCGCCAGCTCGGCAGCGCCAATGGTGTGGTGAGATGCGGGCGAATACGGCACGACCAGCACGACGTGGTCGGCCGCCTTCAGCAATTCTTCCTTGCTTACGTAGCGGGCTTTGCAGTCAGCCTCGGTGGCCGCATCCAGGCGTGAGCGGTTGTGGTAGATCACATTCATGCCAAAGCCAAACGCGCCGCGCCGGGCAATGCCCTGCCCAATACGCCCCATGCCCATGATGCCCAGCGTGCTGCCGTGAATGTCAGCCCCGGCGAACATGTCGTAACTCCATTTGGTCCACAGACCAGCGCGCAGAAAGTGCTCAGCCTCAGCCATGCGCCGGGCGGTGGCCATCAGCAGCGCAAAGCCAAAGTCAGCGGTGGTTTCGGTCAACACGTCGGGCGCGTTGGTGGCCTGCACGCCTGCGGCCGTCATGGCGGGCACATCGAAGTTGTTGTAACCCACGGCCATGTTGGCGCAGATTTTTAAGCTTGGGCAGGCGGCCAGCACTTCTGCGTCAATGCGCTCGCCCCCGGTGGTGAAAACGCCCTGCTTGCCTTGCAGCCGGGCAATGAACTCGGCCTTGCTCCACAACACGTCGTCCTGGTTAGTCTCGACCTCGAAGTGCTGTTGCAGCTTGGCGATGGTTTGCGGAAAGACGGCGCGGGCGATGAGGATTTTGGGTTGGGTCATTTCAGATTACAGACGGCTAAGAAGCTCTGCCTTTTTGCTGACGTATTCTTGTTCACTCAAAATGCCACGGCTTTGCAGGGCGGCGAGCTTTTCAATGCTTGCAAAAATATCGCTGTCGCCACTCGACGCAATCACTGGGTTGTTCATGGGCGCATAACTGGGTGCGGGCGGCGGTGTCGGGGCCAATGGTGGTAGACCATTGATACTGATCACCGGC